>JAPLJS010000089.1 GCA_026388545.1 Deltaproteobacteria bacterium | reverse complement strand
AACCCCTGTCATTTCCTCTATAGCGCGATTCCAGGCAATAACCCTTCCCTGCCGGTCAATCGCGAGCGTCGCATCCGGCAGAAAATCAATAATATCCGCTAACCGTCTCTCCGACTCCCGCAGCGCCTCTTCCGCCTGCTTGCGCTCGGTAATGTCTTTGGATACTACCGTTACGGCCGTTGTTCTCCCATCAGAATCCTTAACGGGACTCAATGTCCGTAGAAAATATCTGCCGTCTCTTGCACTCTTATGTTCATGCTGGACGGATTGGCCCGTTTTGAAAATACGTTTTACAGTTTCTTCAAACACTCTCGAATCATCATCGGGATGGAACTCCCTGTAGAATTTCCCTTTCATGTCTTCTAATGGTATCCCAAGCCTTGACAGATATCCTTCATTCATGAACAGATACCTGCAATCTCTGTCAATGAGATACATCAGGTCAACAGTGAATGCGAGGGAGCGGTATTTTTCCTCCGATTCTTGCAGCATCTTTTCCGCCTGCTTGCGCTCGGTAATGTCGCGGATCGACTCAATGGCGCCCACGATGTCCCCTTTGCTGTCATAAAGGAAAGTTGCCTTTGCCCAGAGAAAGGCCGTCTTCCACTTTAAAAAAGGAACCCACGTCTCCACAATAAGAATATCCTTCTGCTTCTCGAGGATAGAATAATAACTCTGTTCAATTTTTTGATCCGGTTTCAGTACTAAATCGAGCAAGATGGGTCTTCGTACACCATAGAACGGCAGGGCATATTCATAGTCTCCTTTTCCCAGCATTTCGGAAGCCTTAACCCCTGTCATTTCCTCTATGGCACGATTCCAGGCAATAACCTTTCCCTCCCGGTCAATCGCAAGCGTCGCATCCGGCAGGAAATCAATAATATCCGCTAACCGTCTCTCCGACTCCCGCAGCGCCTCCTCCGCCTGCTTTCGCTCGGTGACATCTATGGCATTACCGAGGATAGCCGGCTTACCATCGTATTGGATAGGAGAAACTATTTGAATTATCAGCCTGATCCGACCCTGTTTGGTTACCATCCTGAATTCGTAAGGTGTAGAGGTTCTCCCCTGCAGCATCTCACGGGCTTTCTCGTTAACCATTTCCTTATCGTCCGGATGAACGATGATATCGGAATCCCGGCCTATGAGCTCTTCCGCAGTATAACCGGCATAAGCAATTGCACTGGTGTTAATATAGCGGAATTTTCCATCCTGCACGATGAATGCGGCAGCAAAGGATTTTTCCGTCAGGCTTCTAAAAAGCTGCTCATTCTCACGCAGCTTTTCTTCCGCCTCTCTGCGCTCTCTGGATATGTTCTCAGAACTTGATGTCGATCGAAGCGACTTCTTGCCGGTTAATTTTTCAGACATTTAAAATGCTCCATTCTGGAAATTCAATTATCCCACATTTCCTTCCCGCCGAAACGTATCTATCTCCTCATCGCCGTAGCCCAGCCCTTTTAAAATCGCATCTGTATGCTCTCCATGCATAGGGGCCAAACTTCTCACCCGGCCTGGGGTTTCCGAAAGCTTGGGAAGGATGCCGATCTGTCTGACACTCCCCAGCGTCGGGTGTTCAACCTCAATTACCATCTTGCGATGCACAATCTGCGGGTCGGTAAAAACCTCATCTGTCGAGTACACCTTGCCCACGGGAATATCCTTCCCGGCGAGAGTGTCGAACCATTCATCCCTCGTCTTCGTGAGAAAGGTCTGTTCCAGGAAGGTCCGTATCTCATCATGCTTTTCATCAGGCGGACGGTAAGTCATCTCCATATCCCACTTGTACGCCTTGAATTCCTCTTTGCCCAGCACGTCGCAGAGATTGTCCCAGAAATGCGGCTCCAGGCATCCGATGCTGAGATATCCCCCGTCTTTCGTCTTATAAACCCCGTAGTACGGGTAGGCGCCGTGAGCCCAGGATTCCCCTCTTTTCAGCATCGTTCCATCCATGAAATAGCGATGAGTAAACCATGTCATAAGATGAACAGCCCCCTCCAAATAAGTATGGTCAATGTACTGCCCTTCCCCCGTTTTGTTTCTCGCCAGGATTGCGAGGAGGATTCCAATAGCTCCATAGAGAGAAACACCGGCAAAATCTGCAATTAAATTCAAAGGAATCATCGGCGGACCCTCCCTTGTTCCCAGGAGACCCAGGACGCCGGCGATAGAGATGTAATTGATATCATGTCCCGACAGGAGACGGTAAGGGCCGTCCTGCCCGTATCCGCTGAGTGAGCAGTAGATGATCCTTGGATTGATTTTTCTGATGGTCTCGTAATCGACGCCGAGCCTGTCTACTACACCGGGTCTGTAGCCTTCGATGACGACATCAGCTTCCTTCGCCATTCGGTAAAAAATTTGCTGACCGGCCTCCGAACGGAGATTGAGACCAATGCACTTCTTATTCCGGTTGAGTGCGAAATAAGCCGCTTCTTTTCTCTTATCCTCCCCCTTCGGTGAATATCCCATTTCTCCCAGCGGAAAGGGTTTGGCAGGCTCAACCTTGATGACCTCGGCTCCGAAATCCGCAATGATCATCGTACAAAGGGCGCCGGGAACATAGTTTGAAAGATCCAACACCCTGATACCTTCTAAAGCCAACATGACTCCCCTCCTTCTCATGGCATTTTTGACAGCCGGTTGTCCCTACAAAAGTCTCCTTTGCAGTACCTTTGCAGTACCTGGAATTATGGTTCTGAGCGCAAAAAAATAGATTGTATTGATACTATTTGAGTCTGATGGTTTTCCATTACCGATTCAGACAACAGGTCGATTTGTCTCATCTGTAGTGAAATGCTTTTTTTTCATACCACAGAACTAAGAATGATTCTATAAAAATGAAAGCGTCTTACCTCTCTACAAGCGAAAAATTATATTTCATACATTGGATACTGAACCAAACCTTTTCTTGACCGGAATTGCATCCCACAAGTATTGTCTTAAAATAACACCGGATTATCATTGACAACCATCTATCACTTTTCTATACTTAACTTTATTAATAATGGTAAAGTATGTATAAGGAACTTCTGAGATTCAGAAAATTATATGACACAAGAGGTGTTGAGAAACTGAACATCCTTAAACTAAAAAAGTTATCATCCTCCATATGATGAAACCTTAATATAAACCATGAAACACACTAAAGATGAATCGCAAGGAACAATGTAAAGACAGACATTTCAGGATTGATTGGCAAGGATATAACACTGATGACCCCGGGAGGCGCGAGGAGAGGGTTGATGTATCTCCTGCCGGCACTGAGGGAATCTTTATTGACGTGGAATCTCCTGAATTCGACGGTGAAAAGAGATAAATAAATCCATACCATTTGTTTCTCAATACCACAAAAATCTACATATTTTGGGGTATTTTTTGGGGATACGCACATGTTTGAAGAAACTGCACGACAATGGATTCGCGAAATGTTCCAGGAAGGTAAATTACAAGGAAACGACCAGGAATTCCTGAGACAGCTTACCAAAGATTATGCACGCCGACTTGAAGAAATTTTCTGCCATGAGGTTAAAAATAATTTGGAAAAATATGGTAAAGCAGAAGAATTTGAAAGAATGCTGCTCTATGACAGTCAGTATATCAATAAGTATTTGAACCAGACTATTCCCGGTTACCCCGGTTTTCAGAAAAATATATTCGACAAAGCAAAAAAAAAGATCCTGGGGGCTTGAAAGGTTGGGAATGGACGCATGAGAGTGATCTTCCTAGGTACAAACGGCTGGTATGATACTGACACCGGAAATACCATTTGCATTCTCATAAGAACAAAGGATTATGAGATTATCCTTGATGCCGGAAACGGACTTTATAAAATTGACCAGTATATCCCTGAAGGAATTAAGAAGCCCGTCTACTTATTCCTCAGCCATTTTCATTTAGATCACATTGTGGGCTTACACACCCTGATGAAATTCAATTTCTCCCATGGTCTGACCATCTGCGGTCCTGCCGGAACAAGAGATATTCTGGGAATATTTATCAATAAACCTTTCACGGCACCCTTCTCACAACTCCCCTATGCAGTAATTATATATGAGTTGCCGGAAGAGCATATCAAGCTTCCGTTCAGAGTTGAATCCAGGCCGCTCCTTCATCCTTCACTAACTTTAGGATACAGGATTGAAATAGAAGATACGGTAATCAGTTACTGCCCCGATACCGGTTACTGTGATAATGCTCCTCTTCTGGCAAGATCGGCAGATCTCCTGATCGCCGAATGCGCATATAAAAGTGGTCAGTTTTCTGAAAACTGGCCCCATCTGAACCCGGAAACTGCTGCAAGAATCGCCGGAGAAGCTGATGCAAAACGTCTGGCTCTCGTTCATTTCGACGCAAAACGTATAAAACCATAGCGGAAAGGAAAGAATCAGAGAGGATAGCCCAGAAAATATTTAAGAATGCATTTATAACAACCGATACTATGGAAATAGAACTATAATAACTCCGGCATACTGAGGATCAAGGAGAACTTTGATGGGTGGAAAAATACTGGTAGTCGATGACGAAGTATCGATTCGGGATTTATTGAAAGATACTTTCAGTAATGCAGGCTACGATGTCCGACTGGCAGACGGAGCTGAACAGGCCTTTGATATTCTGAAGGAAGAAGACATCAAGGTAATATTTCTGGATCTTAAGCTCTTCGGCATGAACGGTATAGAATTATGCAAGCAAATCAAAAAAAATAACCCCATCACCATTATCTTCGCAATGACAGGCTGGGCGGCATTATACGAAATCGAAGAATGTCGGGAGGCAGGATTCGATGACTTTTTCAAAAAACCGGCAAAGACCGATATACTTTTGAAGGCGGTTGATGATGCATTTGAAAAGCTCGATCGCTGGCGGAAGCGCTATCATTGATGATCTTAAAAAAAGTCGCAAAACGGATTAAAGGCGTACGGTTTCGTATAAAGCTACAGTTTATCGGCGCAGTATATCGATCACCCCTGTAAAACCTGTCCTGCCCTTATTTATTTAAAGTCTGTATGGTATTTGTATATTGAACCGGCTGCAGGATGATACTTATCCTTCTGTTTCGAGGATCATTCGGATAGAGTTTGATGAGCAGTTCATTATCCGCATATCCAATTACTTTTGCAATCCTGTCCGGTGTTATTCCATCGTTTTCCAGAACACGCCTTGCCGCTGAAGCCCTGGCGGTAGAGAGCTCCCAGTTCGTCGTTTCACCTCCTTTGTAAGGAAGGGCATCGGTATGCCCCTCAACAATAATTCTATTTGGTGTATCTTTTATCGTCTCAGATACCAGCGACAATATTTCCAAGGCTTTTTCAGTGGGATTTGCACTGCCCAAAAGAAACATTTGACTTCCCTCGTTATCAACAATCTGTATTCTCACTGTCCCTTCACGAACATCAACGAGAACCTGATCTTTCAATGTCTTCAGGTTTGCTTCCACCGCTGCCTTAATCTTTCCCTTCAATTTCTCGGGAGACATCCCTTGCATTCTTCCCGGTGCAATACCGCGCACGCTACCAATACCCTTTTGATCAAGAATTCCCAACCCTCCCTTGGTAACCTTTTCTCCTTCTTCCTTAAAGATGCTGAATTCTTTGAAGTATTGAGATAATGCGATTCTTTTTTCAGGAGAAACCATCGACAACAACCACAGCAGCAGAAAAAATGCCATCATGGCCGTAACAAAGTCCGCATAGGCGACTTTCCACGACCCACCGTGGTGTTCCGCATGTTTCTTTATCTTTTTGATAACAATGATAGGTCTTAATCTCTCAGCCATGATAATCCCGCAAAATGTCGATCTTGATAAAACCAGACGGCTTCGTCAGCCATTATTTTCTTACCTTCCGTACAGCGTCTTCAACCTCTACAAAGGAAGGTCTTTGTTTTGCCGGAATCGCCCTTCTGCCGAATTCAATTGCAACCATGGGCGCTGCATTATTGCTGACAAATGATTTGAGGGCAATTTTCAGGACATTCAAATACTGGAGTTCTTCCTGGGCAATAAATTCCAGGTTTTTTGCCATAGGTCCCACATAACCATAGCACATGAGAACACCAAGGAATGTGCCGACCAGCGCCGCCCCAATACTGTGTCCTAAAACCTCGGGGGGCTCACCTATTTTCCCCATGGTCAAGACAACCCCCAATACGGCGGCCACAATACCTAATCCTGGTAAGGCATCTGCTGTAGTCGTTAGGCTCTTTGCAGGTATCAAAGCATCCTCATGATGTTCTTCCAGCTCTGTTTCCATTAATGATTCAAGCTCATGCGGCTCGATCGTTGTCGTTATGACCATTCTCAGTGTATCCGTAATAAAGGTAATGGCATGGTGGTTTTTAAGGATTTTCGGATAATTCTTAAAAATCGAGCTTTCTTTTGGATCATCAACATCGCCTTCTATTGACACGAGTCCCTGTTTTCTGATCTTGTAAAATATCTCGCTCAATAACATCAGAATGTCCAGGTAATCATTTTTTACATAAGGCTTGTTGGTAAATACCTTTGCAACACTACCTATTGTTGACTTAACTACCTTAATGGGCGATGCAATCAGAAAAGCCCCGGTAGCCGCACCAAAGATAATAACAATCTCGGCAGGCTGGAACAGAACAGCGAGATTGCCATGCTCCATGAGATAGCCGGCAGCAATGGCGACTGTAACAACGATGAATCCTATTATAGCTATCATATATTAATGTAAATTCATCCTCTTTTCGCACTGAGGAGTTCCCTCTGTCTTTGAAAAACAAACTTTATGATCTCATCTCTTATATCATCACTCATTTGAGTATACTTGACGGACGTCTTGAAGCTATCGCCGTCCTGCTCAGAATTGACCACATCTCCATATACACAAAGAGTCACATGCGGATACATGTAAAGTAAAATCTTTATTTCAAGGATATCTCCTTTATTGTACTTTTTTTTGGACTCGAAACCCATCCCGCTGCCGCTTATCGTAACCATTTGAAAGATTAAAGAGCTGAAGCCCTCACGTTCAACTGAGAGGGAATTGATAATGGAATCAAGTTTTGCGTTTAACATATTAAACCATTGCGCCAGGAGTTTGTCATCAAGGTCGGGCGGTTGAGCAAAATCACTTAATACTGCCCCTCCGGAAATTCGAGATATGTGAACTTCGCGTTCTTCAGGTGGAATAAGACGAACCTCTAAGGGAAGATATGCCGTTACTCTTGCATATTCCCTCGCATCTTGATACTTCTTATCATTAGTGTAATCCATGCTCTAATCCCGATCAAGACCTGATTAATCCTCAAATAGCAGTAAAAGCGGTTCTCCCTGCCGAATAAAAAAATTCATCACTGGGGATCGCCCATACAGACGTCCACCACGAAAGAACCTCCTTCCATTTCAAAAGGAATAACGACACTGGGACCACCCATCACATGCATAATTGAGTGTTCCTTACCGGAAACGACGGTCGGAATGGAGGCAGCTAGACTATACCCCATCGCTTCTATTCTTTTCCTTGCCGCACCGGATACCATATTCGTGATTTCCCCAACAGCATCCCTGATGTCGCCGTTGATTGATGTGATTTCCTCACCCAGCATGTTTGATACTATTTTAAGTATACTGCCCGTACTGAAACTCAAAGCAAGCGAACCCCTTATCGTTCCCGTAATGCCGATAATCCCGGAAACATCACCCTTGGCTAAATTGTTTTTTTTAAGATACGGCTTGCCGGGCTTGGGATTTACAAAGGCCATCGTTGTTAATACCTCAACGGTCCCCCCTAAAAAGGGATTTATAAATTTTACGTCCATGACTCTTCACCTTTCAAAATCAGTTGACATTCTTCATGATCTTATCGATTTTTTCACCAAGGACTTCATGCGTAAATGGCTTCACGATATAATCGCTGACCCCGGCTTTAACCGCTTCCACGACATTTTCCTTAAGGGATTCTGCTGTAACCATAAGAAAAGGTGTTTTGCTTAATTCAGCATCCGCCCTGACCGACCTTAAAAGTTCAATTCCCGTCATATTGGGCATATTCCAGTCAGAGATAACAAAATCCACTTTCGTCGTCTTTAATATATTCAGGGCCACCACGCCGTCCTCGGCCTCGGTAACATTTTCAAAACCGGACTGTTTCAAAAGGTTTCTGATAACCTTTCTCATTGTTGCAAAGTCATCGACTACCAGGATTTTGATTTTTTTAACATCCATAATGCTCCCTCCCGTTTATGATCAATTTACTCTTTTTTTCATCTAAACCTTACATCTCGCTCAATTCGAATAAACCTTCCGTATCCAGTATCAGTCCTATGTTTCCATCTCCCAGGATCGCGCCGCCGGAAACCCCTTTTACATGCCTTAAACTTTCACTGAGACCTTTGATAACAACCTCTTCCTGACCGATGATCTCATCTACCAACAGGCACTTGGATTTGTTCTCACCTTCTACAACTACAACTGTTGCTTCCCAGGGATTCCGGCAATCAGGTTCTATTTCAAATAAGTCATGCAGCCGAACCAGAGGCAGCAGTTTACCCATGACATTTACAACCTCGCCCCGACCGATGACACTGTTGTATGCTTCTTTTGCGGGACGTAGCAGTCTCCTGATTGTGGCAGTTGGAACGATGTATTTTTCACGTCCCACCCTTACAATCATTCCGTCTATAATGGCAAGCGTCAGAGGAAAGCTCGTCACGAACGTCGTTCCTGTCCCATAATGACTGTTGATCTCTATTTTTCCTCTTAACTTATCTACCGCTTGCTTTACTACATCCATGCCAACTCCCCGGCCGGAAACATCCGTTACCTTATCAGCTGTTGAAAGCCCGGGCAGTAAGATGAAGCGGTATATATCCTGATCTGAAAAACCTGTTGCAGAATCAATAATTCCGTTAGCAAGGGCCTTCTTGAGTATCTTTTCTTTATTTAATCCCTTCCCGTCATCGGATATCTCGATCATGATGTTACCGCCCTTATGGTAAGCTTTCAGTTGAATCGTACCTGTTTCCCTCTTGCCCGCTTTTATCCGCTCCTCCGGAGGTTCGATGCCATGATCCACCGCATTTCTGATCAGATGGACAAGGGGATTATAAATCTCCTCCGTCATATTCCTGTCTATTTCCGTATCCTCACCAACAGTAAACACATTGACCGATTTTCCGGCAGATTTTGAAAGATCTCTCACCAAACGCGACATCCTCTGAAAAGTCTGCTTTATAGGAATCATCCTCAAACTCATGGACGTCCTCTGCAACTCGGATGTAATACTGACCAGTTGGGAAATATCTCTAAAGAATTTTCTTTCCTTGTTCGACTGAACAATAGGACTCTGCCTGATCATCGACTGGGTAATGACCAACTCCCCGACCATGTCGATCAGATCATCCAGCTTCCTCGTATCCACTCTTATTGAAGTCGTATCAACTACCTGGCTCGTCTGTTTTCTCAGTGCTTGAGATACCTGTTTTGGAGTCACTTTCCCCTCAGCTATCAATGCTTCACCGATCCTCTTCTCAGGTGGTGTTTTCGCAACTTCGAGCACTTCCTCCAAAGTATCTTCAGAAATGAGACCATCTTCTACCAGAATTTCCCCGATCTTCTTCAGTTCTGGTTTTTCATTAGTCCCCTCTTGAACGCTTTTTATTCGTTTCTCCAATGCCGGGATATCGATTTCAAGTGGTGTAACTGTCTTTCCTTCCAGTCGATCTCTGTGCCGCCCGATCATTGCCTTCAATGCATCAGCCCCATCAAGGATAACATCGATAACATGGGGCGTCACAGAAAGTTCATTGTTTCTTACCTTGTCAAGGAGATTCTCCAGGTGATGGGCAAGATCACGGATATTTTCCAGATTGAGGAAGCTTGCCACACCTTTGATGGAATGAAATGGCCTAAAGATGGTATTTACATAATCCTTGTTCTCCGGGTCCTGTTCCAGATACAAGATATTCATTTCAATTTCGTTAATATATTCAAGCCCCTCAATGATAAAATCCCTCAATAACGACTCGTCCTGAACTTCAACTTCTTTTTCCGATCCGGCACTTACTTTACTATCCGGCTCCTGACATATTTCGACCGTACTCTGCGTAAATTCAATCACCGGTGGGGCTTCGCCCGTCAGGTGGCAAACAGACTCCATGAAGCCGTTGATATCGCCCTGATAACCACCAGTTTTAGCATAACTCTGTTCAATTTCCTGCATCATGGTTATACCTTTTTCGAAGGTGGTAAAAACGGCCCCGGCATCTTTGATTTCATCGAGAATCTTCTTTTCTAAAAGCAAACTCAACCCCTTAGCCACACACATCAATGGGTCTATCTTCAGGACCTCTGTACCTTTGATAATAGCATCAAGCTGATTGAGCAAGTTTCCGGCCGTCGGGATATCGATATCCCGATCGTCCAAAAACAAAAATTTCGAAGCAATTTCATCTATTAATCTCATCAATTGATCATGTGACATTGTTTACACCACCCTTAGTATTTCTTGGGCAACCTGCCCCAATGGCACCACCTTATCCGCGGCACCAAGTTTAATTGCCTCTTTCGGCATACCGAAGACTACACAGGTTTTTTCATCCTGTGCGATTGTCTTCGCACCTGCCTGTTTCATTTCTAAAAGTCCTTCCGCACCGTCAGCCCCCATACCGGTCAGGATCACTCCGATTGAATTCGGCCCCGCATACTTTGCCGTTGACTTAAACAGAATATCGACTGATGGACGCTGATGGTGAACTCTCGGACCATCCTTGACCTCAACATAATATCGCGCTCCGCTTCTCCTCAAAAGCATGTGGTAATTGCCCGGGGCAACCAAGACTGTGCCCGTTGTCACAGAATCATTGTCCCCGGCTTCTTTAACCGATACCTGGCAGAGGCTGTTCAGCCTCTCGGCAAACGCCGTCGTAAAATGCGCCGGCATGTGCTGCACAACAATGATGCCCGGTGAATTGGGAGGCATCCTGGTCAGGACATCTTTAAGCGCCTCTGTTCCACCCGTTGATGCACCGATGGCGATAACCTTGTGAGTCGTCTCGGCGAGCGCTCTTATCGGTTCAGGCTTTCCGGTATCTGTCGTGTCTTCATATCGCCGCGATATATTGGCTGTCGCTGCAACCCTGATCTTCTCCGCCAGCATATCACTCATATCACCTACGGAATAAGAGCCGCCCGGTTTGGCAATCACATCCACAGCGCCAATCTCCATCGCCTCTAAAGCCAATTTACTCCCTTTTAGTGTAAGCGAACTCACGATGATCACCGGTAATGGGTAGTGCTTCATTAATTTCTTAAGAAAGGTCAACCCGTCCATTCTCGGCATCTCGATATCCAGTGTTATAACCTCCGGTTGCAGCTTCAGAATTTTATCTCTGGCTACAAAGGGGTCGGGGGCCGTTCCCACAACCTCTATGTCGGGGAATTTGGAAAGCTCTTCGGATAGTATTTTCCGAACAACGGCGGAATCATCAACAATAAGTATTTTTATTTTTTGTTTTGTCATCACTCCTCATCCAAAGAGGGAGACCAATCACCTTTGCGAATTTTGTTACCCGGCAAATGATTTGTCCCGGTTTTATATAATTCTCTCCTCCCCGAAATCTCTTCTCCTTATAAAAAATAAAAAAGCAAATGGCTAATTGAACAGTGTAAGGGTTGTGCCGAACCCGTCACTATCTGAATCAAAATACAACATGCAGACATTTTCCCCCTGCGCGGCTTTCCCCGGACGTTGTGAAAATGATGGTATGGATAGATCAAACACTTTCGTCTGGTCAAGTCTCCCTAAAAAGTTTCCGCAAATCATGTTGACTGCCTCTTTAATGCAATCCTCTATGTCCTTTTCAGTGATATCTTCTGTCTCTATACCTAACAAATTTTGAACCATACTTTTTGCCAACCTCTCAGAAACGAAGATCTTCACTTCCCCCTTCAAGGCACCGCCAAACTGTATGGTCGCCGCCATAGCATAGTCCGAATATTCATCATTCACAGGTTCGAGAAAGACATAAAACATTCGTTCAAATACATCAAAAATCGCCACCATCAGCGTCTCTTTCATTTCCTTCATAGGTTCCTTCATCCCCCACACCGATAACTTCATAAAGAATTTTTCTGACATTTTCAGGTGAAAACGGTTTTTTGATAAACTGTTTCGCACCCATCTCTAAAACGGTACGCCTTCTTTCATCACTGCCTTCCGTCGAGATAATGATGACAGGAATTTCCTGCAAGAGACTGTCTCCCTTCAAGGCCGCCAGCAGCTCCAAACCGTTCATCTCCGGCATATTCAGATCCGAGAGAATCACATCCACCCATACTTTTGACAAAATCTCCAGGGCCTGCTTTCCGTTTCCTGCCTCATAGCATTGGTCCATCTTGAAGCCTGAAATCGTAATGATCTTCTTGATCACGGAACGCATCGAATTTGAATCATCGACGATCAAGACGTTAAAAGACATCGCAACACCTCATAATATATTATTTTCTATGGCGGATCTTACTTTCCTTAACATCTGTACTTTCCTGTTATGTTTAAACTATACCAAGCAATTCTTTGGCGCTCTCCAGATCCCCCAGCATCATCATGATGCATTCTTCGAAATCCCTCTGGCGAAGTTTGAATCTGACAATCACTTCAGACAATCCTTTGTATGCAAGACCATCACTCCCCAAGCCAATCCCCATCATAATACACGCCTGATCGGCAAGATATACGAGCCAGGCGCTGCTGCTGCCTCCGTCCGGCATTAGATCAGGTCTGTGGTGGTAAACAATCGCATCCCGCATATCCTCAGGAAAATTCCAATGGGAGGCTATCTTCCCGCCCAGTTCCGCATGGTTGATGCCGAGAACCTCTTCTTCGGCCTCAAGAAATGAAATCCCCTTGTCGGACACAAGATTATAAATATTTTGAAATGACTTATCGACAAATTCACCCATAACAACTTTTCCGATATCATGAAGAAGGGATGTCGTATAAAGTCTGGCATCTTCACAATGAAAAATCCTCCTGGATAATATCTGGGACATCAGTGCAACACCCACGGAATGCTCCCAGAGTTTGTCAGCCTCCAGACCATAACCCTTTGCATTCTTGTAAAATTTTGATACTCCGGAAACCTGAACAGCACGGACGACATTCTGCTGCCCGAGACGCATTACGGCATCACGTACAGTTTCGACTTTATACCGGAGACCGAAATAGGCAGAATTGCAAATTCTGAGTATGTTCGCTGTTACTGCCTGATCATATTTAATCACATCGACAACATCCATTAGAGAGAAATCGGGATCATCAATTAAGGTCATCACCTTCAATGCCACTGCAGGAAAGGCCGGAATGTTCTTGATAGATTTCAAGATCTCGTCACTGATCATACCAACTCCCTCATCCCGTTATGGGCGGTTTTCACGAAGACTTTACCCGTTGCGATATGCACATGAACTGTCCGGTTATAATTACTCCCCGTATCTTCGGTTTCAATTAACACGTTATTTTTCCAGAATAGTTTCTTCACGGCGGTGATGTTCTTCTGACCTATCCGGAAAAAATTCGTATCGTCCAGAATACTCGCCCCACCGGCAACTTTTACCCTCATTCTTTTTTTATCCGCACCAAACTTATAACAGGACTTAAACAAAAGAGGGATGCCTGTATCCGCGAACATAGCCGGATTTACAGTTGCCTTTTGAGCATCGAGTGATGATTCAGGAAGCATAAAATGTAAAAGTCCCCCTACTTTGACCAAAGGATCATATACGGAGACCCCAATACATGAACCGAGCGCGTAGGTGACTAAAATATCATTTATATTATTGCTTATCTTGATATCTGAAATCCCGACAACAATCTCACTCATATTATTTCCTATAGACACTCGGCTCTATATATGCAAATTGATGATTCAACCCTGTCAGGCTTTCAGAGCGTCCGATAAATAAATACCCGCCCTTTTTCAAGTACCCGTAAAATTTATTCACCATATTACCCTGGGTTGTTTTATCAAAATATATCATGACGTTTCTGCAGAATATGATGTCAAAAGGATCACTATACCGAAGTTCCTCCATGAGGTTGAACCGTATGAAATCGATCATTTCCTGCATTTCCTTTTTAACCCGATAGTGTCCCTTCCAGTTACCCTGACCGATCTGAAAATATTTTTTTAAAAGAACGGGGAAAACATTTTTGACCTTTTCCTCCGGGTATACACCTTTCACCGCTGTGTTCAGTACTTTTGTAGATATATCCGATGCGATTATCTTGATATCAACCTGACTGCTGTTGAATATTTCTCTTAGCGTCATGGCAATCGAATAAGGTTCTTCACCTGTCGAACAGCCGGCACTCCATATTCTCAACTTCTGGATACGACCCTTCCCTGACATTCCTGCCATCTCCGGCAGGATCTCTCGAAGTTTCTGAAAATGCTCCGCTTCCCTGAAAAAATACGTCAAATTCGTAGAGAGCGAGTCAATCATAACAATCAGCTCATCCGACCCCTCCGGTGTTGTCACATAGCGATAATATTCCGAGAAAGACGTGAAATTCCCTTCTCTCAGCCTTTTCCCCAAACGTGCTTTGACAAGTTCTTTCTTTCCTTCATGTAAATTGATTCCGCAGAGATCGTAAACAAAGCGGCTTATTTTCTCAAAATCAATATCGTTGAGCTCAATCGACGCCATCGTATCAGCACATATACCTATCGAAGATTTGATCAGACCACACACTTGCCTGCATTAAGAAAACCAGCTTCTTAATGCTCTATTGATTCAGCTATGGCGACATCTGTCGTCAACACCTTATTAATATCAAGAAGGATTTTGACTCCACCTTTTACTTTGGCCATACCCAGGATATAGTCCGTATCTAATCTCACACCAAATGTCGGCGTATCCGCTATTTCTTCACCCTTAATATTCAGAACTTCAGAAACGGAATCCACAACAATACCCATGACGATCTTTTTCCCCGTGCTGCCTGCAATATCAACAACAATAATGCAGGTTCTGTCATCGTAGTCTATGACATCCATTCCGAACTTCAGACGAAGATCAATAACGGGAATAACCTTTCCCCTTAAATTAATAACGCCCTTTACGTACTTCGGTGTCTGAGGTACAGAGGTAATATTCATGATACCGATGATTTCCTTCACTTTAAGGATCTCTAACCCGTACTCTTCGCTACCAAGGCCGAAGGTTAGGTATTTCCCTTCCCTGTTGAGCCCTCTTTCCATTGCATGGAAAACTGCGCTTTCTCTTGTATCTCCTGATACTTCCTGCATAACTCATAACCTCCTCAATAGTCCTCATTTTTTGCCGCAATAACCCCTTTCCCCTATCCGGTAGGGGAAACATTATATACATCACCTCTGTACAAACTTCCAGACGTGCGGCGTCGCCTGTTACACACGAGTATCCTTTTTCCTCACATCAGACAAAGTCATCGTTTTTCATGGGAATAATTTTTTCGGGACCGCCCTGTTGATAGTGTGCAGGCAGCAGCTTTTTTACACTTTTTCTATGGGATATTTCATCCGCATGGCCCTGTCCATTATGACCGTTAACCTTGAACATGGCCATGGTGGCAGTCAATTCTTCTGCACTGGCGGCATTCTGCTGTGTTACCTGGTTCATCTCGGCCATCGCCTTGTTCACCTGATCAATCCCCTGAGATTGTTCCTGAGATGCAGCAGCAATCTCCCCCATTAACTCAACAACTTTCGTCGAGCTGGCCGTTACTTCACTAAAGACCTCATTGGTAACGTTCACGAGAGATTCCCCTCCTCTGACTTTGTTCACAATATCCTCAATCAGAGTAGCTGTATTCTTCGCGGAATCCGTTGCCCGCATAGCCAGATTCCTGACCTCATCGGCAACCACTGCAAAACCTGCTCCCGCCTCACCGGCACGAGCCGCTTCCACCGCCGCATTTAAAGCCAGCAGGTTTGTCTGGAAGGCAACTTCATCTATGCTCTTGATAATCTTCTGGGTCTGCTCGCTTGCGGATGCAATTTCCTTCATCGATCTGGTCAACTCATTCATGGAAAAATTTGCCTTTTCAATAGCCTGCTTGGCCGCCGCCATAAGCTTGTTGGCCTCGGATGTATTGGTGGCATTCTGTCTGGTCATGGAAGCCATCTCGTCCAGAGAGGCGGATGTCTCCTCGAGTGCTGCGGCCTGCCGGGAAGATGATTCAGAGAGAACATTCGAGATCGACAGCGCCTGCCCGACGGCTTCTCCCGTCTTCATCCGCATGGTATTGATAGACTGAGCGAGTTCACCGATCTCATCCCTGGAGTCTATACTCATTTCCTGGGTAAGATCGCCATCGGCTACCTTATGGATCGCCTCAATTGTCTCCTTGATCGGCTGGGTAATCAGCCTGGTAATAAAGATGTTGATCAATACAGACAGGACTATGGCAACTACCAGTACGATCGCAAAAGTCCTCATCACCGCATTGAAGCTACTGATAGATGAATCGTACTTCTCCTTGCTCAACTTGTTCTCGAGGACCAGGAGTTCCTCCAGTGTCTGGTTGAGAATCTGGTATTTATCATCCGCGGTGCCCATGAACATCGTCGCTGCGCCCGCATCGGACGAACCAACAGTGACAACGCCCATAGCCGGCTTTTGATACTCTAATAGATCATCAAGGGTCTTTTGAAAGAGCTTCTTCTCTTCAGCCGTGAGGGCGCTTGATTTCAATATATTCTGTGCCTGCTCAATGGTCTTTTCCAGGACAGCAGTCTGTTCTTTAGCAAGCGCCTGTATCTTCTGGTCGTCATATTGCGCATTAACCCAGCTGATGATCTTATAGATATTCGCGTGGACATTCCCGATTTTCTTGATCATGTCCGCGGAATCCTGGTACACTTTAAAGCGGTTGTTAAATATGTCCTCAATGGCCTTCTTTTGATTCGAAAGCCCGTCGTAGGCCCCATATGACAGAGCCATGAGGAATATGAAGACGACCGCCGGGAGTAACATCATTTTTTTTGCCATCTTCAGATTTCTGATAATTTTTTTCACGTCAACCCCCCCCTTTACTAGAGTTGGTCAGATAGGCGGGAGGCCTATCTGACCGTTTTTCAAACACCTACTTGTATACACCACAGCAAAAAACGTAGTCGCCGGATTTTTTGACATACGCCGATTTCGGCTCCACCTTTTTCGATACGGGATTTGTCCATGTATAATCGACCCATCCGCTCCCTTTCTTTTTTGCCACATCGATAATCTCCCGGAAAAAGAGCTTTCCATGGGAGTCTTTAATATCGATAAAATGCTGACCTATCAGTTTTTTGTTTGCTCCGTGGGATAAAATATCACCTTTCATATCGACAACATAGATATACAGGTCTTCCTTTACGAATGCCCCCTTCGGGTTATCAAATGCCGCAAATGCTGCTGCCTTTCCATTTGCCTTGAAGTACGCAATTGCCTTGTCCACATTTGCTATGGCTTCCTTCGCCGTACCCTTGGCTGCATACGCGACCCCCCCTAACACAAAAAGGCCTACCAGAATTATTGCTAAAACTTTTTTCATCTCTTCTTTCCCCCTTACTTTCTATTCTTATTGATTTTCTTAATCCACTTTTTCTAAACTTCTCATTTCTCGATTTCCTAACAGTTCTTTATTTCCTCATTTGATTTACTTGTCTAGTGAACGCCCGCCACCCCCTTTCTTCTGATCATTATTAATTGACCGGTTACTTTTTCATTACAGGATCTTTTCGCCGCATACAGCCCTTTCAGTTCCTGTCATGTAATCCGAGGGTTTTGACGATCTCGCGATGCAGCCTTTTTCGTCCAACAGTTATAGGCACATTCTCAAGAGATCCGACTTCCCCTTTTTCATCCCGGTTTATGGCAGAATCACTCATGAAGATGATCTTAATATCAGAATGAATACTTCTGATTTTTCTCGCAAACTCAACGCCGTTCCCCTCTAACTTCATTATCTTGATCAACAACAAATCCGGTTTCTCTTTGCCTATTGCGAGAGCCGCTTCAAGAGTATCCATATAAGTCGTCAGCCGGTATTCTTCTGCAAGTTTCATCCCGGCAAATATTTCCCGGATGTATTTGAGATCATCCTCGCCAATTCCTACCGTCATGAGCAATTTTTTTTGATGCTCATCTTTCATCTCATTGCTCATAGAATCGCTTGATCGCTTTTTCCTGGAAGCATCGGAAACATGTATGTATGATGCCCCGGGAAAACCAAATTCCTTCCATAGCCTCTCCACCTCGGATGCGGGGATTTTAAGATGTTTACCAACCTTATAGGCCTTCACAACTCCCTCCTGCACCCATCGGTAAATAGTAACTCTATTGATCTCGAATAACCTCGCCACCTCTGCGGTAGAATAAAGCGACTCAGACATATCTATCCTTTTTAAGTATTTACGATGAACCGATAGTAACGAATTAATCCAATGCAACCTCTGTACCCTTTTATCGGCACACAAATAGAAAACTTTAGAATGGATGGTAAAAATATCTGACTTTTTTCCGCGGCATAAAACAACAGAGCCATCCTGAGCCCTTTTCAGCATTGATGATGAAACAAAAGCAACGAATGAATCCGATGAACCCTAAAGTACCGAATTGTGAACACAAAATTAAGAGATATAGGTAAAGGGTTGGTGAGGGCATCCGATTATAAACGAAGGCCATTGTACACTTTTTGCATAAGATCCATGATGTTAAAGGAGAAGAGATGGCAACAGAAATAAAAAGAGACGAAATAGCAAAAATAGTTAAGCAGTTGAACGAATGCAAAAAAACCCTTAAACAGGGTAACATTCGTCCCTGTCTCCTTTCCTTCAAAACAGTTCTGGAGAAAACCCTGGGCACACAGATGCTCCCGTCTGATGAAAAAGAAATAATGGTGGAAGTGAATGCTTTTCAGCTGGCACTTTCGGAAAGCAAGATTTTCAAAGAGTTATACGGACCTGTATCGTTCCATGCTAAAGACTTCAGCACATCTCTCGATTTTGTTAAACAGTTGATACGTGTTGGAGTGGAGGAGTTACAGGAAAATATTCAGGATCGTCAAAAAGATGACACATTAATCCAAGATATTGCCACAGATACGGATATTGAAACGGAGGCACGGGCGATTATGCAGCTTATTGATGAGGGTGATTATACTCAGGCGAAAGAGCTTATTGCCGATAACGATATTTTAGTAACCTTTATCGTTCAATCATATAACAGAAGTGGAATTCGTCTCCGAAAAGAGGGTAATTACGACGAAGCCATAGAGGAGTTCAGAAAAGCCCTCACTATTCTGCCGGATGACGAGGGGCTGCACTACAACATCGCCAGAGTCCAGGTGGAAAAAAAAGAATGGGAACATGCCAAGGCATCCATTCAGGAGGCGTTAAAAATAAACCCCCTGTTTAAAGAGGGCAATGACCTGCTGAAACATATAAATGCGAAATCTTAGTGGGAGACTTTTTAATGTGTATACGGAATGTCAGTGGCAAAGTGGGAAATGAATGCCCGATGAAGATCATAACAGGAAATATTTACCTTTCCTGCCCCTCCGATACAAAATAATGGCACGGATAATGCGTGATCTCAGAAATCACAAAACCTGGGCCTGCAACGCAAGATAATCGATTCGATCTTTCGGTGAAGATCAATGCTCTTAAATGTATAAGGAAATTGAGACAGTCAATGCCATGATGAATGATGCTACAGATTTGAAAACCAGCGATGTAAGAGAATTATTTCAAGAAGGGGAGCGTCTTTTTAACGGCAACAATATCAGCAAGGCTAGAGTCTGTTTTGAGCGAATTATTGTCACTGATCCTCAACATTATGAGTCTTTCAATAATTTGGGGGTAATTCATTTCAGGGAAGGCCACCTTCAACAGGCCATACATTTTTTTCATAAAGCCCTGGAAGTCAATGAAAACTATGGTGAGTCCCTTGAGAATCTTGCTATTTGTTTAGAAAAAACCGGCAACTATGCCGAGGCGGCAGAGAGTTTTGAAAAAGTCTTGAAATCCGGAGATAAAAAGCCTGAAACACTCATCTCGATTATAAATTGCTACCTTCATACTGGTGAATTCAGTCTGGCAAAAACCTCTTTAGAGAAGCTCGTGCGCTCACATGAAGGTCAGGAGAATATCCGGATAATCGGAGAACAACTGATTCATGACTTCCGTAACGCTTTGCATTCAGAAAAATACCCCGTGGAGAAGGTAGCCAAGTTTTATCTTGATGAAGGGAACTTAACGGTTGCGCGGGATCTCTTAATCCCCGCATTAAAACAAGGGACCCATGATAAGGAACTTCAGAATCTCAAAGATCTGCTGATCAGAAAAGAAAAACTTAAACGTTTACCCATCGCCATTATCTCCGCATCCGATCTTTTGGAAAAAGATCCTGTAAGAAAACTACGATGGGGCGATCATTGGTTCGGTAAAGAACTGGCCGATGCCCTGTCAGCAGAAGGCGCTGTCATCTCGGGAAAGGAACCGAAGGTACTGATCCATCTACATGGCATCCCGCTTAATAAGATTGAAGAGCCAACACATAACATCATATGGATACACAGTCATCCTGACACGATAACGCCTCAATCTCTTTCTCTCTATGACCATATTTTCTGTCTCTCTCCACAGTTTCTTGAAAAGATCCGAACTATGGGGAGAGGGGGTGAGCTTTTAATCGGCGGCACGGCCAAACGACCTCCTTCCGGAGTCAACGAATTATCTCATGATATTGTGTTTGTCGCCAATGGCAAGCAAGGCAAGGGGAGAAGAATCATTCACGATCTCATATCACTGGGAAATCGCTGGATCGATCGTCTCGAGGTATGGGGCGAGGGCTGGGATGGAATCCTTCCTGATAAATGTATTTGCGGGGTATACTTTGACAACCAAAAACTTCCCGATTTGTATGCCTCTTCGAGAGTGGTGTTGAACGACCATCATGAGGATATGCGCCGGGAAGGCTTCCTCAATCCGAGAATCCTTGACGTGATGGCATCAGGAGGCGTTGTGGTCTCTGATTCTCTTCCCAACGCAAAGGATATTTTTGGAGAAGCCTTACTGATCTACACGTCACCGGCGGAACTGGACCAAATCCTTCATCGTCTCTTCGAAGATAATCATTACAGACAACACATAAAAAAACTGGGGCTTGCAGCCGCGGAGGCATATTCCTTTAAATCGGTAGCCCAAAAGATCATCCAGCACATTACTGGAATCAATGAAGATGATTTAGAGAAGCGGGCAAAGAATCTTTATATGAAAAAGGTCTGGGCGCCGGTGAAAGGAAAACTGGATACAGATCGTATTCGACGCTTGAAAGAAGTTACCGCGGAACAAAGCGAAGGCTCCACACTGGATGTCGGGTGCGCCAATGGTGATTCCACCGCCATCATGAAAAGACATAATCCGTCGCTCGATTTGACTGGTTTAGAGTTGACGGATTGGGGATACCAGGAAGCGATAAAAAATCATCCGGAGATGAGATTCGTTCAGGGTGATGCAAAAGAACTACCTTTCCCTGATCAATTTTACGATACCGTTGTTCTTGACCATATCATCGAACACTTCAGCGACCCGGTACCGCTGATTCTGGAAGCCAAACGTGTGGCACGAAAAAGGGTTATTATTGGTATTCCAATAATGCACCTGAACGATCCCGATCATAAAATCGCTTGGCGACTCGATGATTTTAGAAATCTCCTTTTCGGCTTCTTCCCCACCTTTTCTATCCGCGGCATGCGTGAGCCGGATGGCATTGAAGTCAGCAACACTGCACAATGGAATTTTGTAGTAGGAACCGGTTATCTGGAAGGTAATAACAGAAAAGAAATTCCCGTAATACAGCCCCTGAATCTTCATCTGGGATGCGGTCAGCGCCGGTTAGAGGGCTTTTTGAATATTGACATTATGCCCTCTTCCGCCGTGGATCTTCTCTGCGATAGCCGTCGGCTTCCCTTCCCCGCAGGAACCGTTCCCCGGATCGAAACGTATCACATGATCGAACATCTTCCCCGCCATGATTTTTTTGAGGCGCTTTTCGAATGGAATCGCGTTCTCGAGGAGGGCGGCACACTGGTTATCGAGTGTCCGGACTTTGATGCAACCGTCAAAGAGTATATGAAAGGAAAGAAATTCCGGATCAATAATATCTTTGGCCTCCAAAGACATCCCGGGGACTATCATCATTTTGGTTACACGTTTGAGAATCTTGCAGAGATACTTCAAGGCTTGGGCTTCCGGGAAATCCGGCAGGAAGCGCCGACAGATTACCATGCGCAGGATGAACCATCGCTAAAACTCACCGCCGTGAAGGTCCACCATCTTCAGCGCCCTGCGGACATACAAGGTTTTTCGATCCGTTATATACAGCAGACTTATGGGAAAGCGTTAGAGTCAGAACGAAAACTCAAAAAGCAGAGCTGCGAAGAATAAAATTCCCGGAATCTCTCTTTGCATGATCATGAATAATGAAGAGGAATACTTTATCCATAAATCACGGACAGTTAGAAAAATAGGCTATCTTCACCATTTTTCAAAAGATTTTTCTTCTGATTATTCTGCTGTTTATCGTAAACGGCCCAGATAGGAAGCAAACATATGTTAATTGTTAATGCTGTTGCCATGCTGACCCGAAAAGTTGGCGATTATATTTACCGGGTAGAACAACCATCGATCGCCTTGGGAAAAACTGGGAAGGCCACCGTCATTACAGTTAATACAACTTCTCCATGGTTTGATAAGCTCTGCCTGTCTGCGGACGTTCTCATACTTCATTTGCTTAGTGAACACGACCTTCTGCCGCTATTGGAAGAGAGGAAGCGGCAAGGGCGACCTACTATATACGAGCTTTCCGATAATATTTTGGCATTACATGAAGGGGTTGGTATTCGGAGGTGGTTTTCCGATCCGGTCAATCTTGCCTTGGCTTTTCAATACATGAGAATGGCAGATGCTATACAGGTGACAGGTTCCGGGCTTGCTGATCAATTCCGCTTCATCAATTCACGGATGGTTATCTTTGAAAACCAAATGGCCACTGTGGGCATGGGTGAACGACAGGCTTCCGACCGTGTTATTTTGGGATGGGCCGGTTCTTCCGGCCATAGAAGAGACATCGAAGTAGTCAGGGATGTCATTGCTCAGGCCATGCGTTTTTGTCCACATTTGGATTTTGCCTACATGGGCGACGAAACGATCTATCGCATTTTGTCAGCCGCCTTGCCGGCCGGCCGTATCATTTATACGCCGCCGGGAACATTGGATGATTATCTTGGCTTTTTACAAAAGCTCGATATTGGCATTGCGCCCCTTCAGGACAATCCTTACAACCGCTGCAGATCCGATGTAAAATTTCTGGAATATGCATCCAGGGGCGTCGTCCCGGTGCTCAGTTCTCTTACTCCTTACAAAGCTTCAGTGCAACAGGGAGAAACGGGCTTCCTCTATGATTCACCAGAACAACTCCTGTCGATTTTATCGACGCTTGCTTGCGACGCTGGTCTTCGGGATCGTATAAGCAAGACAGCTTATGCTTATGTGAAGCGCTGTCGCATGGAGGACGTTCATGCGGATAGTCGTTTGACTTTCTATTCGAGCCTTATTCAGAGCGGTAAAGACAATTCCGCTCTGTATCCTGAAGTACCCCTTGTTCGCTGTGATGAAAACGCCGATTACTTCGAAGTAGCTACCTCAAATGTTGAGAGGCTCATTATAGAAGGGATCAACCATGAAGTGGCCGGTGTTTATGAAGACGCCGTCAAAACATACCGCCGCGCCGCTGAGGAAAGTCCCGATTATTCGCTGCCGTGGTTTTGGCTTGGCTATTGTTCCCTTCGTAAATGCAATCCGGACGCATCCCAATGGTTTGATGAAGCCATCAAACGCAATCCGCATTCTCTTCGCGCTTGTTGGCTTAAGGCGAAGGCATTGCAAGATCAGTATCCGATGGCGGCACTTCAGGACTTGGCCGCCCTGTTGAAACGTTGGCCCGGCTATACCCCCGCTGCCGTTTCGATGGCGGAATTGCTGGAATCGCACGGTGTTTATGCCGAGGCAATGCACTGGTATAACGAGGCGCTCCGGCTTAACCCCTTTTGCAGTCCCGCTGCCCTTGGTCTGGGACGGATCTATGACATCCAGGGTGCAAGGGAACAAGCCGGCATTGGCTTCGGCACGGCCGCAGATCTGGCGCCCGTCTGGGCGGAAGCTCAGTACAGGATGGCTCGCTGGTGCTTTTCCGTGAATGACCTGGAACAGGCTGCTGAATATTGCAGCAGGACCCTATTGGCTGATTTATCCCATTCCGGAGCGCAAGGCTTGATCGAAGAAATCAAGAAAAAATAGAGTGCCCCACATCTTTCCAATGAAAAATACCCATGGAATGGTGGAGGCGATATACTCGTGTGAACTTTTAAGATTTGTCTATCCGCGCTCGTAGGAGTGTAATTCATGAAGAAGAAAAAAAGGAATAAATCGACAGTCTCCGCCGTAAAGCCATCGGAAAAACCTCTGATCTCGGTCTGCATGATCGCAAAAAATGAAGAGAAATATATTGATCAATGCTTAAGCAGTGTCAAACCGATTGCAGATGAGATCATCTTTGTGGACACGGGCTCGACGGACCGGACGGTGGAGATTGCCAGAAAATATACCGACAAGATCTATCTCCATCCCTGGAACAACAGTTTCAGCGAGGCCCGGAATTACTATTTGAAATATGCCAAAGGGGACTGGATATTCCAGATCGACGCCGACGAGGAACTGGTCAAAGAGGACATTCCGAAGGTCCGCAAGGCTGTTCAGGATAAAGATATCGATGCCATTGTAATCCGGATCGTAAGCACCGCACGTAAGGGTCGGAGCAAATCTGTTCACAATGTCGAACGTATATTCCGTAATAATGGTGTCATTCAGTATGAAGGCCGCGTTCATAACCGCCTCGTCGGTATAACCTCGCCAAAAATTTATCCGATCAGAATCCTCCACTACGGTTATGATATCTTGGAGAGCGACGCCGGTAAAAAGTTTGAAAGGAACGTATCGCTCCTCAGGAAGGATCTTGAGGACAATCCGGATAACCCCGCCACACATCATTACCTCAGTTGTTCATACCTGAGCCGGAAAATGGACAACGAGACTATTGAACACGGCCTGAAGGCCATCAACCTGGCAGATCTCCGGAACAACCAGGATATGATGTTTCTCTGGACCCACTATAATCTCTCTCTTGCCTATTATCGGTCCGGCAACCTGAAAATGGCTAGCGAAGTGGCCATGAATGCGCTGAAAAAATATCCCGACCATATCGATTCACACTTTATGATGATCATGATCTGTTTCGATCAGAAGCGTTGGAAAGACTTAATTTACCATGCCGATCGATATCTCCGGCTTATGGATGTTCTGCATGCCGATCCTTCTCATTTTGGCACGCTTGTGACCTGCTCTCTGAATGAAGAGTGGAATATACACGTCCTCATGGGTATAGCCTGTATCGAGCTGGGGCAGGAGGTAAATTCTCAAAAATCATTCGAAAAGGCAATTCAGTCCGCGCTGGAACCCTTTATTGCTCTGAGAGCGATAGGCATTTATTTTTACAATAAAAATTTTATGGCAAAATCCCTCTTATATCTTGAGAAGGCACGCCGGCTAAATGCAAATGATGAGACGGTCAATGATTTACTGGCGAAAATTTCACATAAGACCGAAGAGTATCAAAAAGAGCCGACCATCAGTTGCTGCATGATCGTCAGAGATGAAGAAGAGTTTCTGGAGGAGTGCCTGAAAAGCATTAAGAACCATGTCGATGAACTCATTATTGTGGATACGGGTTCCACAGACAATACGGTCGATATTGCACGAAAATTTACAGATCGGATTTATTTTCATCCTTGGGAGGGCAGTTTCAGCAAAGCGCGCAACCAGGCGCTGCAATACGCAACGGGAGACTGGATTTTTCAGATCGACGGAGATGAGGAACTGGTTGAAGGCAGCGGAGAACGGTTGAGACAGGCTGTCCGCGAAACGGGTGAAGCTGATGCCATCTTTGTAAATATCATCAGCATTTACAGCGGCGGCAGAAAAACAGCCAGGCACAATTTTGAACGGCTTTTTCGGAACAACGGTGTCATCCATTATGAAAGCATCGTTCATAACCGTGTTGTAGGGCAGACCTGCACCAAGCCTTCGAAGATCGAGCTGATGCATTATGGTTATAATGTCGAGGAAAAGAAAGCGAATGCGAAATTTATACGGACGGCAGATCTCCTGAAGGAGCAGATTGCCAAGAATCCGGACGATCCCATGCCTCATCAATATCTAGGCACGTCCTATCTCGCCCGGGGGATGTTCAGGGAGTCTATAGAAGAATCGACCCTTGCCATTCATCTTGCAGATGCTCAAGGTAATGAACATGGCATCTATCTTTCGACACATCACAATGCCGCAATCGCCTTTTTTCACCTGGAAGATTTGAATCATGCCCGGGATTACTCTTTGCGCGCCCTGAAAAAATTTCCCAATCATCTTGACTCGATGTATATGATGACCATCCTCTCGGCCGAAGACAAACAGTGGGAGAATGTCCTCAATTACGGTCTTCGCTTCCTCGAACTCCGCGATGACTTTGATAATAATCCCGATAAAATGGGCGAAATACTGAACGCGACAATCAGGGAGGGGGGCAGCGTCAATCTCCTTATCGGTCACGCGTACCATGCCCTGAAAGATAGCGCGAGAATGGATAAGCATTACAAAGTCGCCGAACAAATGTCTGATGATAAATGGCAGACTTGGTGGAATATCGGGACATTCCATATGGATCGTTCGGGTGATCTCGGTCTGTCCCACCGATATCTGGATCTTGCCCTGGTGGAAGCGCCCAAAGAGCCATCAGTCTGGTACATGCTGGCAAAATGGAACGGCAAAGCAGCAAACGACAAGGACGAAAAACGATGTCTATCGCGAGTTTTCGAACTGGGCTGTCAGGATGTCATCGTTCTGAATCGTCTTGCCGTCTTATCCCTGGCATCAGACGATCTGACAACGGCAACTCAGGCGCTTGACACACTGTTGAACATAGACCATCAGAACTATGCGGCACTATGCAATTTCGGTCTCCTCCATCGGCGGCAAAATTCTCTCGACCGTGCTATGGAGGCCTTCAGTAAGGCCATAGAAATCAATCCGCAGGAACCTGTGCCATGGTTCAACCTTGGTGAAATAGCCATGGAACTCGGTCAATTCGACAATGCAAGGATGTTTTTCGAGCGTGTTTACAACCTGGAAAAGGGGATGCTTAAAGCCCTTTTATACCTGTGTGAAATTGAACTCAGGCAAAATAGGATCGTTGAATTTATCCATTGGTGCGATCTCCTCCTGAAAGAGCTGCAGTTGAACAGGAATAGAACGATTCATACTATTGAAGATCTATCCGGCATCTTGCAAGAAATCAATATGGCCCTGATTCACGATAGCGTTCTTTCCGCCCAGGTAGAGAAAATTCTCTCTTTGCTGCCTGACAGCAGGCATTGATTCGTATTTTTCTATCCCCACTCCATTTTTTTTCTCAAGTCTTCTTATCCTCCTGCCGATAAGACTATCAAATAAGAAAAATTAAACCTCAAAAGAGAGGAGGTGTGAGGAGGCAAAAAGAGCGCGGCTAGGTAAAGAGTCAAACAATCAACGAATTATTTTTCAGTATTGGCAAGGATGCCAAATCATTAAAAATCAGGGAGGATAAAAATCATGGGATTCAGAATTCAAAATAACATCGAAGCGCTTAATGCGCAGAAGAACCTTAATATTTCTTCAACAGCAATGGGCAAGTCTCTTCAAAGACTTTCTTCAGGTTATCGTATCAATAACGCCTCTGACGATGCGGCAGGACTGGCCGTTTCACAGCAGTTCCGCGCGGATATAGCCAGCTACAAGGTGGCAAGCCAGAACGTCTCTGAGGCAAACGCTCTGTTGCAGGTTGCAGAAGGCTCCATGGATCAGGTCGGAAATATGTTGACCAGATTGAAAGAACTGGCCACCCAGGCATCATCGGCAAATGCCGGCACTAACCTGAATAAAATCAATGCAGAAGGCAACCAGCTGCTTCTGGAAATTGACCGTATTGCCAACTCGACGGCGTATGCAGGCACGAAGCTGGTTGACGGCACATTCGGCGTCACAGTTTCTAGTGGTGGCACGTTTAACAATGCCGCAGGCTTCGAGGCGGCCTCAGGTCTGCAGGACAGTGTCACGTATAGTGTGGTCGTGGCCACATCTGGTGGTGCTAATGTATTCGACATTACCGTATCAGCCACTCTCAGCAGTGGGCAGCAGGTGTCACAGACGATTTACAATGTTGACGCACCTGATGTAGCATCAAACGAGACAGCGGAAGTCTCTTTTGCAGCCCTGGGATTGTCATTGACTTTAAATGATAATATTGCTCTTAATGCGGGGGCAACCGTTATAGCCAATGCGGGTACTGCAGCTGATTTCCAGGTGGGTGCAAAGGACTCGGCCAATGATAGGATTGGTATAACTCTGACGAGCTTAAAGGCCGCTGATTTGGATGCTGGGCTAGTTTCTGGCCAGATGATGAGTGCAACAAATGCTCAGGCTTTCCTCACCACGGTTGATGATGCAATCAGTATGCTGAACGGCATGCGTGGTGATGTCGGTGCGGCGCAAAACAGACTTGGGTATGCGAGAGCCAACCTTGCCACCACAGTGGAGAACTATACCGCCGCAGAATCAACAATCCGCGATGTGGATATGGCTTCGGAAATGACGAACTTCACCAAAAACCAGATCCTGGTCCAGGCAGGTACGGCGATGCTTGCTCAGGCAAATGCGTCATCGCAGCAAGTACTCTCACTGTTCAAATAATTTTATATTCTAACCCTTAACCGGAGGCCCCGCAATTACCTTACTGATTGCGGGGTTTCTTTTTTGGCAGATTTCTTGCTTTCATATAAAAGTGAGGGCTTTGCTCAATACCCGATTTGTCATTGTGACTCCTTCGCATTTGCCAAGGATAAACTCTATGAAGCCATATCATAACAGATTGATAATATGATAGATTACCACTTCGCCTTACTCCTCGCAATGACGTTTCAGTTAATTATTCAAAGCTCTCAAAAGTGCTCAAGTTTCGGGAATATTTTGCCGATATTGAGTATAACAGATGAGTCAGTTTTACCCCCAAAGTAAATACCTACGAGGGATGAAGAAAGGATTTTCAAATGGCTCTTAGCACCAATTTCATCAGTGGTCTTTCCAGTGGCATTAACTGGAGCACCATGGTTGATAATCTCATTGCTATCGATCACCAGCGGGTCGACCTCATCAGCAACCAAAAAAGTGATTATGAGGCGAAACTCGCGGCATGGCAATCCTTTAATACTAAATTGCTTGCCCTCAAAACTGCTTCGGACAGCCTAAAGAATCCAGATGATTTCGGTATGTTCACGTCTTCGATGACGACGGACAGTTCGACGGTCAAGGGCTCCGACCTGATGACGGTCACCGCTTCATCAACGGCATCCATTGGATCATACCAGATAGAGGTCACCAATCTGGCTATGGCTGAGAAAGTTCGTTCCGTCACCACTTATGCCGACGCGTCCGCCACCCTTGGCTCCAGCTATGCCGGGGATATCTTGATCAACGGTGAAACTGTTTCGATCGACGCCACAGACACCCTATCCAGTGTACTAAACAAGATCAACAACGCGAATACCGGTGCGAGTCCGACGGGCGTCACCGCCACCATCATCAAATACGGTGCGAGCGATTACCGCCTGACTCTTACCAGTGATACAACAGGAGCGGCAGGAATTCTTCTCCAGAACGGCGGCGCACAGGATATTCTTTCTCTGTTTAATTTTACTGAGGTCGTGAACGGGCTGGACGCTTCGTTTAGTGTCGATGGTGTCCCCATATCGCAGTCAAGCAACACGGTTGATGATGTCATTGCCGGTGCGACCATCGATTTGCTCAAGGCGGATACCAGCACAACCGTAACTATTAATATCAATCGGGACATTGACTCCATCAAAAGTAAGATTCAGAACTTCGTGAGCAAGTATAATGATGTAGCCTCCTATATCAATACACAGAATTCTTATGATGCAGATACAAAGAAAACGGGAGGCGTTCTTTTCGGAGACGGGACACTCTTTTCCGTGAAGTCCGATCTTACAGCCATCGTTACCCAATCCGTATGGGGCGTCAACAGCCAGTTCTCCATCATGGGCCTAGCCGGTATCAACCTCGATAAAACCGGGCAATTGAGTATCAACGATACAACGTTAACAGGATACCTTCAGACCAACTTCAATGATATTATGTCTCTCTTCACGGCCCAGGGCATCACATCATCGAGCAGCCTTTCTTACACTGGAAACACACAGAATTCAAAGTCAGGATTATATACTGTTCATATCGATACCGCGGCGTCTCGCATCACATCAACCTCCAACACCGCGGTCGGTGGCGCTCTTGGCAGTGATGAAACCCTGACGATTACGGAAGGAAGCAAGACTGCGACTATCTCTTTGACCAGCACCATGACCATCAGCGACATTATCAATGCCATTAATGCTGAAACAGATGCGGTATACACACAGACACTGGCGGGCAGTCAGCAACTCAAACAGGATGATAATGTAACCCCGATCACATCGGAAACTACCTGGGATAATATCTCCGGTACGACCCTTGTGAATGGAGATGTTATTACTTTTTCCGGCACATCCCGGAGCGGTACTTCCGTCACGGGAAGCTATACGGTCAACAATACGACAACAGACAAAGTTCAGGGTCTCCTCTCTGCCATTGAAAATGCCTTCTCGAATAATGTGACCGCATCGATGGATACCTCAGGCCGGATTGTAGTCACCGACAAATATTCCGGCGCAAGCGAGCTTGCCCTCGATATCGAAGAGCCAGTTGGAAAAGGACTTGATTTTGGAACCGTTCTTAAGACCAATACAGGCGGACAAACCGGCCGTTACGCAATGGATATTACCGCCTCCAACGATGGCGGCAACCACCTCGCCTTAACTCATAACAGTTATGGAAGCAGCTACAGTTTCACCATCTCAGAGACAAGCGACCTTTTATGGACAGCTGTAGGACCTGAAATAGTAAATAATGGGACAGATGTAACCGGAACCATTGGTGGAGAGACTGCTACCGGTTCCGGGCAGATGCTTACAGGAAACACCGGCAACGTTAACACCGAAGGTCTTTCTGTAAAGTACACAGGAACAGCCATTGGTGATGCCGGCACCCTAACGTTAACCTTGGGTACGGCAGAACTCTTTAGCCGCAGTCTTTTTAACATTACGGATTCCTATGAAGGATACGTATCCTTCAAGCAGACTTCTCTTCAAAATAGCATCGATGACTTTGAGACAAAGATCGACCAGATGGAAGCCCGACTCGCGCTGAAGAAGGAAAGAATGGTCAAAAGTTTTGTCGCGATGGAAACGGCGCTGAGCAGTATCCAGAATCAGAGCAGTTGGCTCGCCGGCCAGATTAGTTCTGCAGAGGGCGGCTGGATGGCATTGTAAATATTATGACCTTGAATATGGAGGATAGATTATATGCATACTAATGGCGGCGGCGCTTACCAACGGGCGTCAGTGATAACAGCAGACCCCAAGAGGCTGGTTTTGATGTGCTATGAGGGAGCGATACGGAATTTGAAGATTGCCAAGGCAAAGTATGTCTCCCGTGATTATGAAGAAAAAGCGCGGGCGTTAATTAAAGCGCAGGATTTCATTTGTGCACTCAACTCCGCACTTGATTTCGAAAAGGGAGGGGAAATAGCCTCAAACTTGCAAGCCCTCTACAACTATATGATGCATCATTTAACGGAAGCGGACTTAAAAAAGGACCTGAAAGCAATGGATCACATCATCTGGATGTTAGTGGAACTGAAATCAGCCTGGGAAGAGATACTTACAAGCCACAGTAAAAATATCAATCCCAATCTAACCGATAGGGAGGGAAAAATCGCTGGCAGAAGAGAAATGAGAGTCTAAAAATGGCAAATCATAAATCATCAACGGCATCTTCCGATCTTTCCAAACTCAGCGGATTATTGGAGCGGAAAATTACTATTTTTAGAGATTTCATATCTGCAACCACATCCCTGAAAGATATGATCGAACTACATAATGTAGAAGCGGTGAAAATGATTATTGCCCGGCGTCACGACTGTATATCTCTTATTGACAAGATAGATGATGAAATCCTTAAGATCAGGAAGGCAAATCCTTCTTATGAAGCCCCGGAAACACGGAAACGCATCCAGTCCCTTATCAAGACCCTTGAAAACATGATTGCTTCAACCATGCGTTTAAACCATGATTGTGAAGCTGCCGCAGAAAGTGAGTTAGATAAGTTGAGGAATGACTTGTCTGAACTCGGCCATAGTCAAAAAGGGATTAAAGGGTATAGGGGAAAATCAGGGGAACCCCCACGCTTCATGGACGTTACAACATGAAAATATTAAAAAAAGTGTAAAGTTTTTCGCATAAAATGTCGATAAATAGATTAAAAGAGAGCTTTGAACAACGGTTAATTTTAATATAATGGGTTTTTCAACAACTATTTTTGAATATTGCATTTCGATTCCGGCCGATGAATCGGCCCTGAATCGGTTAAAAGGGCTATGACGAGTTCATTTTACCTCCATCAAGGGTTACTTTTTGAGCAGTTTTTACTGCTACCTGATCATTTGATAATATTCCCCCTTTCTCATGCACATGCAGGTTTTACCACCCTGGTTCCTCGAAGGAGATTAAAGGCCATCTGCCGACACAGGGCGTCTATGGCATTTTTCATCAATCTCGTGAACCTGGCCCGAAAGGCATTGTTGTGGAGATGGCTGATTCCAAAATATTGCT
>JAPLJS010000088.1 GCA_026388545.1 Deltaproteobacteria bacterium | reverse complement strand
GGATAAGGCAAAGAAGCGTATTATAGAATATCTTGCCGTACGAAAACTGAAGCCTGACTCAAAAGGGCCGATCCTGTGCTTTGCAGGACCTCCCGGCACCGGCAAGACCTCACTGGCCCTTTCCATAGCGCACGCCCTGGGCCGTAAATTTGTGCGTATCGCCCTGGGGGGTGTGCGGGACGAGGCGGAGATCCGCGGACACCGCCGCACTTATGTGGGAGCGCTTCCGGGGCGCATCATTCAGGGTATCAAGCGGGCAGAATCAAATAACCCTGTGTTTGTCCTGGACGAAATAGACAAGGTCGGCAGCGATTTCCGGGGAGATCCGTCTTCCGCACTCCTTGAAGTGCTTGATCCTGAACAGAATTATTCCTTTATGGATCACTACCTGGACGTTCCCTTTGATCTGTCCCATGTAATGTTCATAACCACTGCGAACATCCTGGATACGATCCCCCCCGCTCTCCGGGACAGGATGGAAGTTATCGAACTTCCCGGTTACACGCAGGACGAAAAGGCTAAAATTGCCGAACGGTATCTTATCCCGAGACAGATAACCGCCAACGGGCTTTCTCCGGAGCAGATTACCTTTACGAAAGGATCCATAAATCTTATTATATCAGGATATACGCGGGAGGCCGGCTTAAGAAATCTCGAACGGGAAATTGGAACGATATGCCGGGGTGTGGCGAGCGCGGTGGCCGAGGGGAAAGTGAAAAATGCGTCCATCACGGTCAAGGATGTGCACAAGTATCTGGGCCCCGTCCGCATAATCTCTGAAGTCAGTGCAAGGACATCCAAACCGGGTGTAGCGACAGGCCTTGCATGGACGCCGGCAGGCGGCGATATTCTCTTTATCGAAGCGACAGCCATGAAAGGGAAAAAAGGGCTGACGTTAACGGGTCAGCTCGGTGACGTCATGAAGGAATCGGCTACGGCAGCCCTAAGTTTCATTCGCGCCAATGCAGGCGATCTGGGTATCGCTATAGATTTTTTTGAAGAGACTGATATTCACATCCATATACCTGCCGGCGCTATTCCGAAGGATGGACCGTCGGCGGGTGTCACCATGCTGACTGCCCTGGTGTCTCTCTTGACCAACAGGACCGTTAAGGAAGCCCTCGCCATGACAGGGGAAATTACCCTGCGGGGGCTCGTGCTTCCTGTCGGGGGTATTAAAGAAAAGGTTTTGGCGGCCCACCGCGCCGGAATTAAAACGATTATCCTGCCCAGATGGAACAAAAAGGATCTCGTAGACATCCCACAGAAGGTCCAGAAGGACATTCATTTTTATTTTGTCGACGAAATGCTTGAAGTTTTGAAGATTGCCCTCGAGAAATGATGGCGGGTAACCAGGGTCAGCCCCTTTATTCCGTCAGGCTACTTCTTCTTCGATTGGTTTCCCCGGAAGTTGATCGTCGTGCCAGACGGCAACTATCCATACGGTTTTAACTTTTATGCGGTAGAAAAAACGGTACGGCGTTACTACCACTTCTCGAAAGGGCAGGTCAGGAAATTCCGGTAATACCCTGCCGGATTCCGGAAACCTTTTCAGTTGTAACAAGGACTTTTCTGCTTTTTTTCGGAATGCAGCCGCCGCTAAGGGGTTTTCATGACGGATATAAGCAATAGCTGAAAGGAACAGGGCCCGTCCGGAAGGTGTGAAGAGAACCTTCAATGATCCTCCTATTTCAACAAGACATCTGCTTCAGCAAGGATTTCAATAAGATCATGGCCCTTGCCTGCTTCGATTTCTCTTTCGCCTCTGGCGAGAAGTCGTAAAATTTCCATTTCCTTTTGCGTCTTCTCATAGGCTTCCATGCTCACTACGACCGCAGCCGCCCTTCCTCTCTGCGTAATAATGAGGGGTTTCCGTGAGGATTTTACCCTTTTCAATACAGCAGACGCATCCTGGCGAAGATCGGTAATCGGTATAATATTGGGAATCTTGGTCATTATTATTACCTCCTGAACGATTTTGAGACTACTTCTTAGCGTAATAAAAATCAAGATGAAAAACTGTAGAAAATAGTGTCACGCTTAATAATTTTCCCTTTAACGGGCATGGAGGTGATAGATCGAGTATCTCCATCTCCCTATCAAAAGGACTACCCCATCATCTTCAAGTAAAGTGATGAATAACCTCAGATTCTGAAAACCATTACCGCTTTTCCACTAAATAGAGATGAGATATGCCGCCAAAAAGTGAGATCGATTGGACAATCCGGAAATTCCGTTCTTCCATTATTCTTTCCAATACCATTGGTGGGGGAAACCTCATCACGGAATCCCTTAAATAGCGGTAAGCCTTAAAATCTCCGGAAATAAGCCCGCCGATAACCGGCAGTACATACGTCAGGTACATTTTATAGAGTAACCTGAATGGAAGGCTTTCCGGCATGGAAAACTCGAGTATGGAAAAACGACCATGCGGATTCATTATCCGGTGCATCTCATCCAGGAAGACTTCCAGCTTCTCGATGTTTCTAATCCCGAATGCCACCATTGCACTGTTGAAAGTCTCATTACGGAAAGGCATAGAGAGAGCATCACCCTGCACCACAGTGTACTGTATGCCGAGGCGGTGAACACGTGCCTTGGAGGCGGCATGCAGGAGCATCTGCCTCGACAGGTCAATGCCTACAACCCTTCCTCCGTGTTCAATGCCAAGAATCGCCATGTCCCCGGTGCCGGTGGCTATATCAAGAACAGTGTCCCCCGCTCGTATCTCCAGCAACCTTATGGCCGCCCTTCTCCATGCTTTATCAATGGAAAAGGAGAGAATGGTGTTGAGTCGATCATAGGTGGGCGCTATCCTGTCGAACATCCTCCCTATTATTGATGGCCGTTTATCCATCAATATTCTCACATTTTGGGGAATCAGGATGATCGGTTTTCTTTCTTCTCATAGTGAATATTTAATTTCCTCGTATTAAGTTAAAAAAATGTGCAGAAAATAGACGGCGAATACGATTAATAATTTCCGTAAGGATCGAAGATTCCCCACGACAGGCTGCGTGGAGCTTCAACATGACTAAGTCTATGGACTTTTTACGATGCCGTATTATTTTGTTTATACAAATTTGTAACCTGATGTTGCAACAAAAAAATCCCTTTGGAATAAAGGAATCTATTTGCTTGCGTTCGAAAGTTGTCTGACGGGTGTCAAATTTTTTCCGTTCAGCGGCAATTTCTCTTCAAACCTCTCGCTAAATTCCCTGTCACTGTGCATGGCATCTTGTGGATTCTTTTCTTTTGACACATGAGAACACTTCTACTATATTTAATACCCTTAAAAGAATCTTATCAGACATGAGGATGAGGCAAGAAACGATGTTGCAGCGGTTAGTCAGGGGATCATTCGGTAAAGAACAGTACAAAGTTGAATGGAGGGATGATCCGTATAGTGGACAGGGGACTTTTACCTGGCCTGACGGGAGTCAATACACAGGTGAATGGTCGGAGAGTCTCCCTTATGGAAAGGGAACATATACGTGGCCGGACGGCAGTAGATATGAAGGTGAGTGGCATGATGGTCTTCCTCACGGAAAGGGAGAATATACATGTTCTGATGGAACAAAATATGAAGGTGAGTGGAAGAACGGCAGTAAAATAGAAGATGTATCTGTTGATAAAGAAGAGACAGAAGCGAAGGTCAGGGCGGATACGGCTGCGAAGGCTGAAGAAGCACGGTTGGTAGAAGAGGCAAAGGCAAAAGAAGAGGCTGGAAAGAGAGCGAGGGAGGAAGCGGAAGAAAGAAAAAAAGCAGAAGAGGAAGCCAAGATCAAGGCTGAAGATGCAGCCCGATTGGCGGCGGAGTTAAAAGCACGAGAAGAAGCAGAAGCGAGGGCTGAATTAGAAGCACGGCTGGCAGAAGAGGCAAAGGCACGGCAAGAGGCTGAAAGGAAAGCATGGGAGGAAGCGGAAGCAAGGAAAAAGGTAGAAGCAGAAGTAAAAGCCAAGGCGGAGGCAGAGGCGAATGCAAGGGCCGAAGTAGAGGCCCGATTGGTAGAAGAGTTAAAAGCAAGAGAAGAAGCAGAAGCAAAATCCAAGGAAGAGGCGGAAGCGAGGGCTGAATTAGAGGCACGGCTGGCAGAAGAGGCAAAGGCACGGCAAGAGGCTGAAAAAAGAGCACGGGAGGAAGCGGAGGCCCGAAAAAAGGCAGAAGCAGAAGCGAAGACCAAGGCGGAAGCCGAAGCAAGAGCCAGATCGGAAGAAGAAGCCAGGCTCAAGGCAGAGAAGGAAGCCAGAGCTAAGGCGGCAGAAGAGGCCCGATTGGCGGCAGAGATGAAGGCAAAAGAAGCCGCCCGATTAGCTGAAGAGGTTAAGGCAAAGGCAGAAGCAGAAGCAAAAGCCAAGGAAGAGGCGGAAGCGAGGGCTGAATTAGAAGCACGGCTGGCAGAAGAGGCAAAGGCACGGCAAGAGGCTGAAAAAAGAGCACGGGAGGAAGCGGAGGCCCGAAAAAAAGCTGAAGAAGAAGCTAAAAACAAGGCTGAAGAAGTAGCCCGATTGAGGGAGGAGGTTAAGGCAAGAGAAGAAGCAGAAGCGAAGGCCAAGGCGGCAGAGATGAAGGCAAAAGAAGAAGCGAAAGCCAGAGCGGAGATGGAAGCGAAGGCGAGGGCCGAAGTAGAGGCCCGATTGGCAGAAGAGGCAACGGCACGACAAGAGGCTGAAAGAAGAGCACGTGAGGAAACCGAGGCCCGAAAGAAGGCGGATGCGGAAGCGACGGCCAAAGCAGAAGCGAAAGCCAGGGCGGAGATGGAAGCAAAGGCGAAGGCAAGGGAGGAGGCCGCCCGATTGGCGGCAGAGGTAAAGGCGAAAGAGGAAGCAGAAACGAAAGCTAAGGCAGAGGCAGAAGCGAGGGCTGAATTAGAGGCACTCTTGGCGAAAGAGACAAAAGCAAGAGAGGAAGCCGAAAGGAGAGCACGGGAGGAAGCGGAAACAAGGATTAGAGCGGAAGAAGAAGCCAGACTCAAGGTAGAAATGGAAGCTAAAGCTAAAGAGGAAGAGGCAGCCCGATTGGCGGCAGCGTTGAAGGCAAAAGAGGAAGCAGAGGCGAGAGTCAGGGCGGAGACGGAAGTGAAGTTAAGGGCCGAAGTAGAGGCACGGGAGGAGGCTGAAAGAAAAGCACGAGAGGAATCTGAAGCCAGAAAAAAGGCGGAGGCCCAAGCAAAAGTCAAGGCGGAGGCGGTAGCAAGGGCGAGAGCTGAATTAGAGGCGCGGTTGGCGGAGGCAGGGGTCAAGGCAAGGGCTGAATTAGAATCATTGTTGTCGGAAGAGGCAACGACAGGAGAAGCGGCGGAAGAAGCGACCGGGCTTACGGAAGATTCAGAAGCGAAAAGAAGAGGAAAATTTCCCGGTGATCAGGGACCCGTATCTGCCGAAATGAAAAAAGCTGTTTCTCGCGGACAATGGTCCATAACGTATTCTGACGGTCGAAGTTATAGTGGTGAACTGAAGGATGATCTTCCTCACGGCCAGGGAACCATGACATTTTCTGATGGTGGACAGTATTTAGGTGAGTGGAAAAACGGTGAGAGGAAAGGTCAGGGTGTCTTGACCCTCTCCGACGGTTCCGTTTACATGGGTCAATGGAAAAATGATGTAAGAGAAGGTGAAGGAATCCTCACCATGCCCAACGGGCGAAAGTATACGGGCACATGGGAAAATAATTTATACGAAGGCCATGGTGTTGAAGTTTTTCCAGACGGGAAAAAATATGAAGGTCAATTTAGGCAGGGTAAGTATGAAGGTCAGGGGATTTTAGTCTTGGCCGATGGTACAAAGTATATTGGTGAGTTTAAAAATAATCTGTCAAATGGCAGGGGGGTTCTGTCATATCCCAAGGGCGACCGATATGAAGGTGAGTTTATAAATAACAAGTATCATGGTCGAGGGATATTGACTCTGACTGACGGGAGAAGATACGAGGGTGAACTGGAAAATGGTCTCCCTCACGGCCAGGGGACAATGACGTTACAGGACGGCAGAAAATATGTCGGCCAGTTCAAAAATGGTAAGTTTGTTGGATAGTGCGATTTTTCATGTCTGGGACGGGGGCAGGAAGTTGAAAAAGCTGGTAAAAAAAATATCCGAGAAGGGAAAAGTTGAATTTGAATGGAAGGATGACTCCTATAACGGTAAGGGAATCTATGCCCATCCCGACGGGAGCAGGTGTGATTGTCAGTTTAAAGAAGGTCGTTTTCACGGAAAAGGAACCTTCACATGGCCTGATGGGAGTAATTATACGGGTGACTGGGAAAACGATCTTCCCTTTGGCCAGGGGATAATGGCCCTTTTTGATAACAGTCGATATGAAGGAGAGTGGAAGGAAGGGAATATCGAGGGAAAGGGGACATCAAGCCTGCCGGATGGAAGTAAATATACCGGACAATGGAAGGATGGCAGCAAAAGCGGGAAGGGGATTTTAAACCTCCCGGACGGTAAAAAATATGAAGGTGCATGGGAAAACGATATGTTCCACGGGAAGGGGATTTTGACATTCTCGGACGGTTCCAAGTATGAAGGGGAGTGGAAGGAAGATAAGTATCATGGCAAGGGAATATTAACCCTCCCGGAAGGTTCGAGACATGAAGGCGAATGGATTGGCGATAAATTTAAGTTCATCTTCAAGAAAGACGCAAGATAGGTGTGTATCGAAAAACTAAGCAAGGTTTTGCGCAACATCCTCTCAGGAGAAGTCCGATGATGAAAGAAGATAAAACTATTGAATATTTCCGAACCTTCTTCGATGTGAGTCAAGCGATATTCTCCTCCCTGTCGCTGAAGGATATTCTCAAAATCCTGGTCAAAAAAACGGTCAGCGCGCTGGGCGCCACGGCGGGAAGCCTGAGACTCGTAAATGAAAAGACTAACCGCCTGGAATTGGTGGCCTCACAAAAACTTAGTAAAAAGTATCTGAATAAAGGGCCATTGAGTTCCGACCAAAGCATCCCGGAAGTACTGGAGGGAAAGGTTGTGGTTATCAAGAACGCTTTCAATGATCCAAGAATTCAGTATAAGACCGCAAAGAAGGAAGAGGGTATCGATACCGTTCTCTCCGTTCCGGTAGTCGCCAAAGATAAGGTCATCGGAGTTCTCAGGCTTTATTCAGGGGAGCCCCGGGACTTCAGCGACGAGGAGATTGAGTTTGTCTCCGCCCTGGGCGAAATGGGCGGCTTGGCCATTGCTAATGCAAAAATCTATGAAGACGAAGGCATCAAGCTGTCTTCCCTTTTTAATAAAGTCGGTATTGAACTCCCGGAGGAGCCCAAAAGGCTGAAGCAAAGATTTAAGTCATTTGACGTAAAACCGATCGATCCATCCAAGAACCTGGAATATTTCAGGGTGCTCCATGAAATCACAGGGGTTATCCTATCCACCCTGGACTCCCGACAGGTGATAGACCTGGTGATCGAAAAGGTCGTTGCGATCATGAAAGTGAATGCCTGCTCGCTCCGCCTCGTTAACGAGACAACGCGGGAACTTGAATTGATCGCATCGAGGGGGCTGAGTGAGCGTTACCTGAAAAAGGGTCCGATCCATATGGACAAAAGTATCCGCGAGACGTTGGAAGGCGCCCCTGTCTTGATCCGTGATGCGACAACCGATCCGCGGATCGAGTACCTACCTGAAAAAGCCCAGGAGGGAATCGTTTCCATACTATCGCTTCCGATCATCGCAACGAAGCGTGTGATCGGAATTGTGCGGCTCTACTCCCATGAGATGAGACAGTACTCCCGTGATGAAGTGGCCTTTCTCTCCGCGTTAGCAGAAATGGCCGGAGTTGCGATCATAAATGCCAGGATGTACGAAAAAACGAAGTATGACCTGTCCTTCTGGAAGACATCCCTGGGATATCTGGATATCAAGGGCGATTAAAAAAGAGTTATGGTTAAGCCTCACCTGATTCCCATGAGATGTTTCTGTTCAAATCAGAGGTGCCTTTAAAAGAACTAATTTAGATGAGAGCGTGAAATGAAATATATTGATGAATACAGAGACCGGTCACTTGTCAGCGGCCTTATAACCGCCATAGAAAAACGTGCAGTGAAAATAGATAAAAGTATAACATTAATGGAGATCTGCGGAACTCATACCCATGTAATCGGCCGCTTCGGGATCAAGAAACTGTTACCGGCCAATATCAGGCTCGTTTCGGGACCCGGCTGCCCGGTCTGCGTCACGTCAATCCATGATGTCGATAAGGCCCTCTATCTGGCCGGATTGAAGAGTGCGATCTTCGCCACTTTCGGTGATATGCTCAGGGTGCCGGGTACAAACGGCGCAAGCCTGCAAAAATCGAGGGCGGCGGGAGCGGACGTCCGGGTGGTGTCATCAGCCGCCGATTGTATCGATCTTGCGGAAGGAAGCAGGGCAAAGGAAGTGATCATGATGGGAATCGGTTTTGAAACAACCGCTCCCACGGTAGCCTCGGTCATCGATCTGTGCCGGGAAAAGGAGATTAAAAACTTCTCCGTTTTCTCTGTGCATAAGATTGTGCCTCCTGCCGTCAAGGCCCTCATCGAGGACCCCTCTCTTAATATTGACGGTTTCATCTGTCCGGGACATGTAAGTACCATCATCGGCGCCGATCCATATGCCATAATCCCGGAAGCAGGAAGGGCTGCCGTAATAACAGGTTTTGAACCTGTTGATATACTAGAGGGAATTCTGATGATCCTCGGCCAGATCGCAGATGGAAGAAAAGAGGTTGCCATACAGTACGTAAGGGGAGTTAAGCCGGAGGGGAATCCCCGTGCGCGTGAAGTTATGTATAAGGTCTTCCGGACAGGAAATGCAGAATGGAGGGGGCTCGGTAAAATACCTGCGAGCGGTCTTACCCTGAGGGATGAATATAAGGTATTTGATGCACTTGAGAAATTCGATATTCCCCCGATCCACTCAGAAGAAATCAAGGGTTGCGGGTGTGGGGAAATCCTTAAGGGGATCAGACTTCCCGACCAGTGTCCCTTGTTCAGAAAGACGTGCACCCCTGCCAATCCCATAGGCCCCTGCATGGTCTCTTCAGAGGGTACCTGTGCGGCTTATTATAAGCACCATCTTGATTCATGAAACCTTTTTTCCCCTCAGAGAAAGTGTATTTATGCGATTCATATCTGAAAAAGTTGCTGTCATTTTTAGGAGTCAAGGGGTTAAGGATTTGAGGGTTCGAGTGAAATGCTTAGAAAAAATCCTCGATCACTTGAATCCTTGAATCCTGGAATCTTTTTTCAACTAAATGGGGGCGGATCTATTTATAATTAGGGGGGTATGAAACATAAAAAGTGACGTAATGAAGAGGGTACGCTGCCATTTCTCCGGAGTTGTCCAGGGGGTGGGCTTTCGTCCCTTTATCTATCGTATCGCAATAAGACACTCGCTATCGGGTTTTGTTCAGAACCGCCCGGATGGGGTCGTCGTCGAGGTAGAAGGTCCCGCAGAGTCCATCACTTCCTTTATATCAGGCGTTAACGAAGAACTCCCTCCTCTTGCCGATGTTTCTAAAATTTCCTGCGAAGAGGTGGAAATTAGAAACGATACGGTATTCCGGATCGTTGAAAGCGAAGCCGATGGACCGGGGAAAGTCCTCATTACACCGGATATCGCTACGTGCGGAGAATGTTTCACGGAGCTTTTTGATCCCCAAGATCGAAGATTCCGGTATCCTTTCATCAACTGCACAAATTGCGGCCCAAGACTGACCATTATCAAGGATATCCCCTACGACCGGATCAACACCTCCATGTCCTGTTTTCCCATGTGCTCCCTATGCCGGGAGGAATATGAAAAACCGGCAGACCGCCGTTTTCACGCGGAACCGAATGCCTGCCCTGTCTGCGGGCCATCGCTGAAACTCCTTGATGAAGCGGGAAACACACTGCCTGACCAGGATCCCCTCAAGAGGACCATTGAATTGCTTCTTGAAGGGTATGTAGTTGCCATAAAAGGTCTGGGAGGTTTTCATCTTGCCGTGGACGCGGCCAACGACGACGCCTTAAAGAGGTTGCGATCACGGAAGTTCAGGGAGGAAAAGCCTCTGGCCGTCATGGTAAAGGACATCAATGCAGCCTCCCGTATTTCCCGGATCGGGAAAGAGGAAGAGGCGCTTCTCCTCTCTCCCCAGAGACCGATAGTTCTCGCCAGGAAAAGAGAAGGAAATGCTCTATCCCCCGCCGTTGCCCCGGGGGTGTCCGATCTGGGGATCATGCTCCCCTACACCCCTTTGCATCACATGCTTTTGGAGAAGCATTTCCAGGCCCTCATCATGACGAGTGCAAACCAGGTGGACGAGCCCATTTGTATTGCAAACAGGGAGGCAATAAAGCGTTTAAACGGCATAGCGGATTTCTTTCTCATTCATGACAGGGATATCCTTGTGCGGTGTGATGATTCCATAGCTTCCGTATCGGCAGGAAAAAAAAGGATGATCCGGCGGTCAAGAGGATTTGTTCCGAAGCCTATCACCCTGAAAAAGTCTTATCCCGAAATCCTTGCCCTGGGTCCCCAAATGAAGACGACACTTTGCATTCTGAAAGGAACCCTCGCTTTCCTGAGCCCCCACATCGGGGACATGGAAACGCCGGAGGCCAGGGATTTTTACCGGGAGAGTCTCACTCTCATGCAGACAATTGCGAAGTGTAAGCCGGACGTTATCGCCTGTGATCTCCACCCGGCTTATTACACCACAATCTTTGCCGAGGGACTTCCCGCTTCCAGGCTCATCCGTGTCCAGCACCATCATGCCCACATCGTAAGCTGCATGGCGGAAAACGACATCGAGGGAGAGGTTATCGGTATTGCCATGGACGGGACCGGATACGGCCCGGACGGCACAGTGTGGGGAGGGGAATTCCTCGTTGCCGATGAAGCGACCTTCACACGCATCGGTCATATCAAGACGTACCTCCTTCCCGGCGGAGAGAAGGCCATCCGTGAGCCCTGGCGCATTGCCGTAAGTCTCCTCAAGGAAGCGTACGGCAAAGAGTGGCCAAGCGTAGCAGAAAAATTACACATCGTTCCCCAGAAAAGCTATTATGAAACGATGGACAGGATAATGACCCAGAAGTTTAATTCCCCACTGACGTCGAGTCTGGGGAGGCTCTTCGATGGTGTCGCCGCCATTGTGGGATCCCGTCAAAAGGTGACCTTTGAAGGACAGGCCGCAATGGAACTCGAAGCCTTGGCAACAAGTGAGACTGATACCCTTCTGCCATTTGATATTGGTAAGACAGGTGATGTTATTCATCTTGATTTTTCACCCATGATCCGTGAAATTGTTAATGAACTCATGGCGGGCAGGAGCAGGGAGGAGATTGCCTTTTCCTTCCACCGTTCCCTGCAGGCGGCGTTTTGCAGGATGGCTGAAACAATTCGGGAGAGAACAGGACTGAAGCGGGTTGTCCTCAGCGGGGGATGTTTCCAGAACCGTATCCTCACTGAAGGTACGATTGCGGAACTTGAGAAGGCAGGCTTTGATGTTTTCTTTCACAGCGTAGTCCCCACCAATGACGGCTGCATCTCTCTCGGACAGGCCGTCTGTGCAGGGGCGCAGGTAATGGTGTAATTTGTTTAGGGCATTGCGTGCCAAAGGGAGAAGGTATGATATGAATTTTGGATTTTTGGTTTTTCCGGGATTGGAAGAGCTTGACCTGGTCGGGCCTTGGGAAATGGTTTCACTCTGGAGCAAATTTGTTCAGGGGCCCGAGAAATGCTTGATGGTTGCAGAAAAGCCGGGACCCGTGCTTTGTGCGAAGGGCATGTCGATTAATCCCCACGTAACCTTCCCGGAGTGTCCGCCATTGGATTATCTTCTGGTGCCAGGCGGCGAAGGCACCCGCAAAGAGGTGGATAATCAGGTCCTGATTCAATTCGTCGGCGAGAAGGCGCAAAATTGTAAGGCAGTGCTTTCCGTCTGTACGGGCTCTTACATTCTTCACCGCGCAGGCCTTCTCTCAGGCCGCCGCGCCACCACCCATTGGGCATCTCTTCAGCGGATGCGTGAGCTGGGTGACGTGGAAGTTGTTGAGGCTCGGATTGTGCGGGATGGAAAGATTTGGACCTCTGCAGGTATTTCCGCCGGCATCGATTTGATCTTAGCATTCATCGAAAGCATCGCAGGCGAAGAAACGGCAGGCAAAGTTCAATTCGGTGCGGAATATTACCCTTCCGGTAAGTCATATGGCGGGTTTCATTTGCTTGAGGAGGCGCCGCAGTATATGAAGGATACAACCTTACATCTATAAGGTCTTCTCCTTCATAGTGCGTGTTTACCAAAGACGGGATGACGCCGGGCGGCAAGATTGACGATATGGCTGATCATCTCTCCATATGGGTAGCCTGCAACTTCGGCAGCGCACGCCGTACTGGCGTCGGCACTGATGTCGGAATTGGGATTAATATCCAGGATGTAAAAAATACCGTCCCGGAGCCTGATGTCAAGCCGGGCATAGTCACGGCAACCTATAGTTTTGTATGCGAGGATACTGGTTCGCTTTAACTGTTCGTACTCGGCCTCATGTAAAGAGGCGGGCAATTGCAGGCCGATTTTCTCATAATGAGATGAGCCGGGATTGAACTTGGAATCGTACGTGCAAAGACGATCGCGTACATTGTCGAAGGCGGCAAAATCCATTTCGGCAGGCGGCAACATCTCAATGATACCGTTACCCCACAAAGAAATATGAAATTCGCGTCCATCAATGAAATCCTCAACAAGCGCAGGTTGACGGAACACGTCAAGTATATAAACAATCCGTTCTTTCAGTTCGGCGGGTGACATAACGACGGCGTCACTCGTCAGTCCATAACTGCAGTGCTCCCGTGCAGGCTTCACAATGGCCGGAAAACAATGCCAATCATCGATATCGAGAGAATCATAAATACGCCAGCGGGGCGTCGGCACACCGGATTTTTCCAGCAGTTGTTTGACCCATTGCTTATCCCAGCAGGAATGTAACACCTCGGGCGTTGAGCCGCTATAGGTAAAATTTAATTCCTCCAGCATCCTGGCAGCGAGTGCCTCGCTGTGCGGCACACCGGGAATATCTTCACACCAGTTGAAGACGACATGTCGATCAGGATTATAACAACTTAAGAGTGCGCTAAGATTAGCATCGTAAACAGGTACATTGGCGACTGGATGCCCCTGAGTTTGGAGGACTGACTCAAGTTTTGCAGCTTCCTGGAAAGCCAGATTTCTATCGGCGGGATCCCATGCGTGATCGATGTTATGAAGCAATAATACCGGTAGGTCGGTGCGACTTTTTTTACAATACATATTGCACTACCTCCTTCTTGAAGGCTCGCCTGGAGCAGTTATTGATGACCTTCGTATTTTTTAGAAGTCAGACCGAAACCCCGTTTAAATCGGTATATGGTCTTTGCTCCCGGAAGTTGACAGTGCAAATGCGGTATGCCCTAACAGCTCCACAGAAAGGTTAATTCTGTGGTACAGAAGTTAGTAATATGACCTGTTGGGCTGCCTTTTTATTATATCCTCACATTTATATTGTATATTGATTTCCTTATACCTAATATTATTGAAGAAATCAAGCTCTTTTTTAATTATTTTTCATCTTTTTTTGCACACTGATATTACTATAATCCTTTCCTTGCACGGTGCTACAGAGCAACCATGTTTTTCCACCGGATGAGAGATGACAGAAAAGATATCACATTATGGGCATTTGCTTCACCAGAACAGAGTATTGAGGTAGGGGCAGGGAATTTAATCGAGTTGTCTAATCTTGACGCCTTCGTAAAAAGTCCGAAAATCCCTACTTTGTCATTCGGGACTTGATCCGGAATCCAGTTCTTTCGAATATTTACATAAATCTGGATTCCGGCTTTCGCCGGAATGACGACTTTTTACGGGTTCGTCAATCTTCCATTTTAAGATAATACTGATTGTCCAAAAATATTATGATATTTTACCATGTGTTTCGGTTGAAACTTTTACTCAGCATAACTTCCTACGTATACCCTCGTCGTTACAAAACATTCACGATAACAAGTGATAATAAATACTTTGTTGTTCATTTTTCATTGACATACTGGGACTGTCCACTTATACTTGCCAGCAAATAGGAACCCATTGAATCCCTTGAGCATTAACAAATCCAAGGAGTCGATCATGGACGAAAAAACAAGAAAAATCATTCTTTGCTTCCTGCTGATCGCTCTGTTCATCTCAACGAACGCTTTCTGCGCCCCAAAGAGCAAACGCGGCGTCAAGATCGCGCCCAAGGCGCCTCCCTCTTTCAGCGAACTCTATGACAATAGCTATGCCGTGATCATCGGTGTCAACCGCTATGATAAATGGCCTTCTCTTGAGTACGCCGTCAACGACGCAAAGGCTATAGAAAAAAGGCTCAAAGACCTTGGTTTCGAGACGAAGACACTGATTGACCACAACGCCACAAAAGCCAATATCCTTAAGCTCCTCGGCGATGAACTTCCCCGCAAGGCAGAGAAGAATGACAGGGTGGTGATCTTCTTCGCCGGACATGGCCAGACGGAGGAAATGCCGGATGGAACCCAGATGGGGTATATCATACCCGTGGACGCTGACTTGCGGGACATTTTTTCCACGGCCATCTCCATGGATCAGGTGCGCATCTTTTCCAAGCGTCTCAAAGCCAAGCACGTCCTTTACCTGATTGACTCCTGTTATTCCGGTCTGGGGCTCAGCCGCTCCGGCGCAATTCCTCCCGGCGAGCGAGATTACCTACGCAAGATTACAACGCGCAAAGCACACCAGATGTTGACCGCGGGTAGCAAGGGGGAGCAGACGAAGGAAGAAGGTGCCCACGGCCTCTTCACCAAGTATGTTCTGGAAGCCTTGGACGGTCAGGCGGATCGCGATGAAAAAGGCTACATCACCTTTTCAGACCTTGCCTCTTACGTAAAGCCAAAGGTGTCGCGAGAGGCCGGAAACAGCCAGACCCCCCAGTATGGCAACATTGACGGCGAGGGGGAATTTGTGTTTGTGACAGGAAATAGCAACAGCACGGACGTTGCCGATTCCCGTGCATACGATGCAATTGCTGTGGAAGGTAAGAAGATCGATTCGGAAAAGCAAAGACTGGCGGTGGAAAGAAAAAAGCTGGACGCGGAGAAGGCCCGGCTGGACGCATTAAAGGAACAGCAGGAAGAGAAGGCCAGAATCGCCGAGGAGGCGAGACGTCTTGAAGAGGAGAAGGAAAGGCTAAGGCAGGATAAAGAGCGCTCACACACACAGTCAGCGACTGTAGATTCCACACCAGCAAGGATAACCGTCAAAGTCGGTAGATTTATCGCCTATGACAACGAGACTGTCTTGGACACGCAGACAAATCTCATGTGGGCGTCGAAGGACAACGGGTCTGATATAAACTGGGCGAACGCCAAGTTATACTGCGAGAACTACCGCGGCGGCGGCTTTACGGACTGGCGGATGCCGACGCAGGATGAGTTGGAGGGGTTGTATGAAAGTGGTGCCCATAAAGATAAAATAAAAATAACCCGTTGGATATGGGCCTCGGAAACCCGCGGATCCAAAGCCGCATACTTCTATTTCGGCTTTGGCGTACGGCACTGGTATTACCATTCGCTCGGCGACGACGCCTACCGGGCTCTCCCGGTACGTTCTGGCAAATAGGTTAATTGGTCATTTTCCTTTATCGGGTACAGGACGGTACGGTAGTGAGGTGCCCGGTCCCGTGGCATGATAAGTCATTGCTTCTTCCTTGAAAAGGCTCATCACCTTGATTTTCCTTTTATATTAGATTTCCTTTGTAAATCATGATAGTGAAAGTTACGTCTGGTAAATAATTGAGTAGATATGTGCGATATAGAGCAAATCAAAAAATTTTTATTATTTGTCAAAGAACACGATATTCCAAATTGGTTTATACTAATATTCACCGGTATTGGATGGCCTTTAGTATTGTTTCTGTGGAATATGAGAAAACTTCAAAATATTCCAAACTTAGAAGTATCTCCTACAGATGGAATCATAACTATCAATGGAACTGAGTATCCAGCGTTATGGCTCAAGTTCTCTAATCAAACAGGCTCAACAGTATATTTGTCTAATGCACGTTTACTGAAATGTACAAAACTTTTTAAAGTAGCAAGTACTTCAACAAGAGATCTTGCTGAATCAGCATATGAACTTAATTTTTCAGATGGATCTGGCAAGCTAAATCAAAGACAAATAATACTGCATACAAACGATAAAACAGAAACAGCCATTGCTTTAGATTCTAAGCCCGGTAAAGATATATTATCGTTTAAACCTCCCATATGGCGTAAGAATGTTAGTTGTCCAAAGTATTTTTGTCTGGAATATATAGCTATGGTTGGTAAAAAACGCTACAAAATATCAACTATTTATTAATTCACAATACCTGAATGCTAATTATAGTTCAAAAAGTAAAAATATAGAATAAGATAATAAGGGACATCCATGATAAGAAATGTCAAGAGGAAAACGGAGATTTCCCTTGAGCTTTCCGGATGCCGCCGGTGGCTTTTTGTAACGCCCTTTCCGCCGTCCAATCTTTTTGTTCTTTCCAATGGGTCAGCCTGACGAACAGGTGATCAGGCGACCAGACATCCATTTACGGTATCAGATCTCAAATGCCACAGGGGCATTCTGGTATCCGACTAATTGGTCTCCATGAACCGGCCCAGAACGATATTCGCGCCGAGAATGGGCCGTCAAATCGAGCTCGTCGGAGGCGCGCCGATGAGGGATAAATAACCACATTTAAAATAACCGTTCATTCATGAGTTGCCGGATAACCTCTTGCAAATTGACCTTTGCCGAAGATTGAGTTTGGGCCAACCCGACAGCCTCGAAACAGCCACATAGGTGCAAAGCGCCATGAGTGCTTGCACAGTCCCTGATTCAGCGAGGACAGGCGGGAAGATCATTCGGTAAAAAAGGTTATGTATACTCCTTTCAGGCCGCCAAGTCCGACGGCACGAAATCTTTTTGTTGTCGTTCCACTGCGAGCATATATTCCACCAGTTTGCGCGCTACAGATATTGTAGCCTGATTACTGTTGCCACGAGCCACGTCCTTCTCATGAAGCGCTGCCAATTGAGGATTCCAACGAGGCGCCAGCTTGGCTGCCTCGATCAGTACGGTCTGCAAATGTTTATTCCTCTTCTTGGATATGGGACCACGCTGTTCCTTGCCTGCCGATTCCCTCTGGGCGCTGCATAAACCACAGTAGCTGATTGCCTGGCGCGCTGAATGGAATCGGGAAGGCTCCCCTATCTCCAGTACCCAGGTCAGGGCCATGACCTCTCCGACACCTTTGATGCTCATCAGCCTCTGCACCCGGTCGCGGATCAGTTTGTCTTCCCGTAGCGTCTTGACCAGCTTCTTCTGAACGGCCTCAAACATCTCCAGGCTATTGCGGCTTAACTTCAGCAGGTCCTTCACCGATGCAGGAACGTCCTCAACCCGCTCCAGTAAATCACCGAAGTATTTCCTGCCATGAAGTCTCCTCTTGCTGTATATCGCACCGGTCTCCATCAACAGGCCAGACATCTTGTTCTTCATCCTGACGGCAGTCCGCACGATCATGTTGCGGTATCGTAAAATCCTGCGCAATTCCCGCAATTCTTCAGAAAGCATATAGCATTCGGGCAATAGATTGACGCGCAACAGGTCCGCTATCTTCTCCGCATCAGCCCGGTCATTTTTCTTCTTCGCCGCCGTAATGGCCTTGAGCATCTCGGGATGGGCCACCTTCAAATCCACCGCATGGGGTTTCAGAAAATCATAGACCCAGCCGGTGAAAATGGTTGCCTCCATGGCGCCGCACCAAGGTCCGGGCAATCCGGCCATCCATTCATGCAGGGCCTTCCGCTCGGCCGCAATTTTCCCTTGTTGAACCATAGTCCCGTCAATCTTCTTGACGCAGTAAGAAATTGTTTTCTTGTGAATGTCCATCCCAATGTAGTAAATGGTGTT
>JAPLJS010000087.1 GCA_026388545.1 Deltaproteobacteria bacterium | reverse complement strand
GAATCAAACAATAAATTATCCTTCTGTAACTGGTAGGAGTTGTCAAGCCGTAACCCCAGCCACCGCACAGTTTAGTCGTTCAGTATTTCTGTCGATTATCTTCAGTTACTCAAACCACCCCATGCCGTTTGTTTGTAGGTGGAAGTCAGTCAAGGCTCAATTCAACAGATTATCAACTCAAAAGTACGCATGAACCGGATGAACCTTAAATAAACTGTTATGGCGTCCCGGAATACCGCACGTTGTCCTTATTTTCCCGTTTTATGCAATTTGTAAATACATTTGACAATTTGTATAAAATTCTGTAGTGTGACATTATGATTGATCGTATTGCTGAACACACCATCCGGACCCTGCTGCGTGGATTCCCGGTCGTTACCCTGACAGGACCTCGTCAGTCGGGCAAGACTACCCTCTCCAAGGTACTTTTCAGCGATCGCCCCTATGCCTCACTGGAAGACCCTGACCTGCGTCAAGCCGCACAGGAGGACCCCCGCTCCTTTCTGGGGCGCTTCCCTGATGGCGCCGTGCTCGACGAGGTGCAACGCTGTCCGGATCTCCTTTCGTACCTCCAAACGATTGTTGACGCCGATGGCCGGATGGGGCTCTATATCCTGACCGGCTCCCAGCAGTTCGGTCTGATGTCGGGGATAACCCAATCCTTGGCCGGCCGGACCGCCTTTGTTGAACTCCTCCCCTTTTCAATCCCGGAACTTGCTCATGCAGGCAAGCTGCCAACCGCTGCCGATACAATGCTGCTGACCGGCTGCTATCCGCCTCTCTACGACCGGGAGCTGCCTCCTTCCTCCTGGTTTGGCGCCTACGTTACTGCGTACGTCGAACGGGACGTCCGGCAACTGCTTAAGATTCAGGAATTGGAAACGTTCCAGCGCTTCGTGCGGCTCTGCGCGGGGCGGACTGGGCAGTTACTCAACTTATCCTCGCTGGCCACGGAATGCGGCATTACCCACAATACGGCCAAGTCCTGGATATCGGTGCTCGAAGCAAGTTATCTCGTTTTTCTCCTACGTCCGCACCACGCCAGTTTCAATAAGCGGCTTGTAAAAATGCCGAAACTTTATTTCTACGACGCTGGACTCGTCTCCTGGCTTTTGGGGATTAGAACGCAGGAACAGATGGAAACCCATCCGTTACGGGGCAATATCTTTGAGACATTTATCATTTCAGAACTGATAAAATCACGACTCAACCGGGGAGAACGACCTGCCGTCTCTTTCTGGCGGGACAGCAACGGCAATGAGGTCGATCTTATTGTCGAACAGGGAACAAAGTTGATGCCGATCGAGATCAAGTCAGGCAAGACCCTGACTCGGGATTCATTTGCCGGACTGGAGAAATGGTGCGTCCTTGCCGGTAGTGTAGTAATGATGCCCTCACTGATCTATGGAGGGAGCGAAGCATACCAACACAAGGGGGTAAGTGTGCTGGGCTGGCAGATGAGCGGAGAGCTTCTTTAGAGATTGATTGAAAAGAGTATGTGATCAATCTGCAAGAAGGGTCTGAATCAATGATGAGATACGATCCTCCAGAGTCTTCAGTGCATCTTCCTGTTGCGAAACAAACTTGAGGAGATCAGTTTCCGATATCTGCGGGAACAGGAGAAGAAACAGGGGACATATGCCGAGAATCATCGCCAGGGCGACTCTTTTTCCCCATACATCACTGGGCGGAATGGGTGCTATCCCACCGCCGAACAGTGTATGAGTTTTCACAGGAGCTTCTCCGGTTGGACGGTAAGATTCTGCGATTTGAGCTTTTCTGGATTCGGAAAACATTTTTTCTATGGCAAAAAGCCATTCAGTCATTGTTCCCCCATCAGATAGTCTTTGTGCTACACATTCAGGATCGAGACCACGTTGCAAACAGATATGAAACAACGGGAGGACGTGTGTTCCAACCTTCTTGCCCAGAGCCGTCCATCCTGTATGGTCAAGAAGAAGCAACCCTTCTTTAACAATTGACCCTTCTCCCTGTGTGGCGTCTTGCCGGATGAACTCCACATGCGTCATGCATGGGGCGGGACAGTGATAGCAGGCCATGTTCTTTTTCCTCAGTTTCCTCAGGTGCTTCCCCGCTGCCTTCCCCCCATCCAGCTTTGTTAGAATGGAAGTAAATCCTCTGTGGCTGAAATATTTCTCGGTTGAAATCCTTGTTATTAGCTCCTTCCCCTGGTCCGGATTATCCGTCCCGAACGAGAGCCCTCCGATCCCGTTAAACAAAATCGCTTTGAAATTTTTTGCGGCCATCCGTGATGCCAGTCCTGCCTTGCCGAGACTGCCTTGTGCCCCGACTGAAGCGCTTGCCTGAAGGATTCCATGGTCAGCAGCGGGACCCGTTACAATAGCAGACTGGAAAGGGAGGAAATCCCTCTTCAATGTCCTGGTTATATCCTGGATGGGAAGCTTCCGGAGATTCCCTGCGGGGAAAATCTGAACAGTGCCGTGATCAACATACAGTAATGAGAGCTCCGATGCGGCTCCTTTTACAACCAGGAAATCAATGCCGGAAAACTTCATGTCCGGTCCGGTTCTCAGCATGAACGGAACGTGGCAGATTTTCTCGAAGAGGGGAGAATAGAATGTTGCGACCAGAAGGGATGAAGCGGGGGCAAAACTTCCTGTAAGGGGACCCACACCGAATACTAAAGGGTCATCCTGATATTGATGAAAGAGAGAGCGGTTCAATGTCGCCCCGCCGATGTAGCTCGAAATCTGATCCGCCTCCAGAGGGACGATTACGGCAGACGATGCGGATAAATCGACCACGCCGATTCTCATATTGAAAAATTGCTGGAAGAGATTCATGTTCTGTCTTCTCCCGGCACCGCCTTCTGCCATCGGAATCTGATCTTTGCCGCATCATAGGGGCATCGATCAATGCACCTCATACACATGATACACTCGGTCATGGGAATTTTTGGCGATATTCCCTCCCGTAACTGATCCGCTTCAATAATATCTACGGGACAGACCTCCGCGCACTGAATACAGGAGAATTTCTTACACCTCTTCGCCCCGATGACAATTTTGATCAGGCGTAATGTTGCCGTAATCCCCAGTAGAGCTCCCACAGGGCAGAAATACCGGCACCATGATCTCCTCTGTGCAATCTCAAGGCTTGCCAGGGCGGGGACGATCGCCAGCTCCGCGCTCTTGAAGAAGGACTGTACCCCGTAGGAGCGGCAGAGGGTTCCGATGGGGCAGATAGTGCAGAAAGCCTGGAAACCCAGAGCATAGCTCCCCCCAACGGCGCCTGCCAATACACCATACTTTGTCATCCTGCTCTTGAGGAAGGAGGGCCAACCGAGTTTCTTCGGAGTTATCTTATCGACGAGATCCAGGACAAAACCAAAGGGACAGATCCACCCGCAGAAAAGTCTCCCCGCTAGAATGGTCAGAATGAGCAGTGCTAATGCCGATGAAGCACCAACCAGTATGATAGTTCCCGACGATGCGATATTCTGAAGGGTCCCCGTAGGACAGGCAAAACTGACGCTTCCCGTCTTAAAGTAGCAGAAAGTGCCGATAAAGACGATGACCAAAAGCAAAAAGGAAACAAGCTGAATAGTCCAGCGCAGTCCCTTAATCCATCGGAAGGATTTTCCCCGTGTAAAGGTCAGAGCTTTTTCAGGGCAGTGCCTGACACACAGGGGGTCGCCTTCGCAGAGGTCGCATTTATGTATTTCCTGATTGCCCGGGTCTTTAAGAGGAGCAGCTGCCGGGCATGCCATGGTACAAAGACCGCACTCCGTGCAGAACAGTTTATTGATGCGTACAATGCCGTCATTGCCTTTTTCTATGGCCCTTGTAGGACAGGCGGGAAGACAGAGCGGTTTTCGGCAATGCTGGCAGAGTATGGTGAAGTTTTTACCCAGCTTTTCGTCCGTGACAACCTTCACGCTGGCGGACGCGGGGGCCACTTTTTCTGTGTTCCTCATGGAACAGATCATCTCACAGGTGCCGCAGCCGGTGCATTTATCGGGATCAAAAAGGACAAAGGAATGACGTGGCGGCATAAAGTAACCGGAAAAAGTTCTCTTCTCCACAGGACGAGGTCGCAGATCGTCAAGATTGAGAGAAAAATCCTGTTCGTCTGATGGTTCCTGCATGGTCACCTGTTCACTCATCTATGCATTTCTCTGAAGGTAAATCTCCCGCCGACATGGCGGACAGATATCAAGCACCCCAAACACATTCGGGGGTTCTTCCTTTAACCTGCCGTACACGAAGTTCTCCACGGGAACGGCCACAAAAGCCCTGCCGCAGCACTTACAGGTCTTTGCATTTTCCAAAAGGTTCTCATCGAGGGCTGCTTCCCTGAGTTTTCTGATCAGATCCCTGCAGCTTACGCCCTGGGGGCATATATCGGTACCGGCGTTACATTCCGTGCAATACCAGATGTTTTTATCCTCAACGACAGGATTGCCGACCAGCGTCTTTTTTATGATGCCTCGCGGCGACATCTCGATGGAAAAATTTGTATACATCTCGGCCATGGGACAGGCGGCAACACACCTGCCGCACTCCACGCAGCCATCGGCGCCGGAAAATTTCTTCGCTTCGGCAATTTTATCTTGCCTGTTCTTCATACGGTTCCTTTTCCACCTTTACAGCACACACTTTGAATTCCGGTATCTTGGAGATAGGGTCCAGAACGGGATTCGTCAGGATATTGGCCCTCGCTTCCGTAAAGTGGAAGGGTGCAAAAATACATCCCCTGGCAACCCTTTCCGTAATTCTGGCAGCGGTGACAATACTCCCTCGCCTGCTGGTTATCCTGATTCTGTCGCCTTCTCTTATGCCTGCCTGCATCGCATCTTCGGGATTGATCTCCGCATAAGGCCCTTCCAATTCTCTGTTGAGAAAGGGGGAACGGCGCGTCATCGTTCCGGTATGATAATGGGCAAACATCCTCCCTGTGTTGAGATAATACGGATACTCCTCATCCGGTTTTTCATAGGGCGGTGTGTATTGCGGCACAACAAACAACCCCTTGCCCCGGGTAAATTTGTGCTCGTGGAGAAACTGTGTTCCCGGATGGCCCGGATCGGGACATGGCCACTGCAGGCCTGCCCGCTCCAGTCTGTCAAAGCGAACACCTCCATAGGCGGGTACCAGCGAAGCGACTTCCTCCATTACCTCACCCGGATGGTTGTATGGGAAATCGAGCCCCAGGGCATTGGCAAGGAGACAGAGAATCTCAAAATCTCCCCTTGCCTCACCCGGAGGATCAACCACATGTCTTAAAAGCTGGAACCGTCTTTCCGTGTTTGTGTATGTTCCCGTTTTTTCCGCAAAACATGACGCAGGTAAAACCAGATGGGCAAATTTTGCGGTCTCCGTCAGGAAGATGTCCTGGACGATCAGAAAATCCAGTTTATTCAGCGATTCCAGCACGTGGTTGACATCGGGATCGCTCAATGCGGGGTTTTCCGCCATCATGTAAATCGCCCGGATCTCCTTCCCGGCAGAGCCGATCATTTCCGTTACGGTCAATCCCGGCTTGCCGGAAAGCTCTTTTCCCCAGGCCTTCTGAAATTTTTCCTGAACGGCCGGATCACTGACGCTTTGGTATCCCGGATAGACATTCGGCAGTCCCCCCATATCGCAGGCGCCCTGAACATTGTTCTGACCGCGGAGGGGATAGACACCGGAATATGTCTTGCCGATTTTGCCGCAGAGCATGGCGAGATCACAGACGGCATGGACATTCGCCGTTCCGCAGGCGTGCTGGGTAATTCCCATGCAATAGACGATAGCGGCATCCTTGGCCTTTGCATAGACCTCCGCAACTTTTCTGATTTGCCCCTCGTCAATACCGCATTCTCCCGCAGCCCGTTCCAACGGCCAGGATTGGAGGAAGTTTTTAAGTTCCTCAAATCCATCCATCCTTTCCCGAATGAATTCCGTATCTTGCAGTTTCGCATCGATGATGTGCCTCATCATGCCGCATAAGAGGGGAATATCCGTCCCGGGATTGATGGCCAGATGCATATTCGCATTCTGAGCAACCGCTGTCGCACGGGGATCGACGACAATCAGCTTTCCGCCACGATCCGCCGCTTTATAGATTTCGCCCATGATGATGGGGTGGCTTTCCGCCGCATTGGAACCGATTATCAGAATACACCCGGCTCCCGCCAGATCGGAGATGGAGTTTGTCATTGCCCCGCTGCCCGTTGTCTGGGCCATACCCGCGGCAGTGGGAGCGTGACAGAGGCGTGCGCAGTGATCGACATTATTGGTCTTGAATGCCATCCGGATTATCTTCTGGAAGAGGTAGTTCTCCTCATTGGTACACTTGGCGGAACACAGCCCGCCGACGGCATCCCCACCGTAACGTCCGGCAATGCTCTTCAGTTTCTCAGCCGCCAGGGGTATGGCTTCATCCCATGAGATCTCCTCAAACCGGTCTCCAATTCTTACGAGGGGAGTTTTCAATCGGTCGGGGTGATGAATGAATTCGTGAGCAAACCAGCCCTTGATGCAGAGGGCGCCGCGGCTCACAGGGTGTTCCCTGTCCGGGTAGGTTCCGACAACCCTTCCATCCTCGACCTTCATGAGCAGGCCGCAGCCGGTTCCGCAATAGGGACAGATAGTTCTGATAAACTCAGGATTCATTGTCTTTTCCCAAAGTGTTAACCCAGTCCGGTAGTATTTGGTCCGTTGCGGGCTCTTTGTACAAATCGTAAAGGATGGGTGATCTCTTTTCAGTATCGAGCCCTGCCTCGTAACCATAGGTTTTACGGAGCGCCTCTCGCATGGATAGCTGCAGGGCGAGAAGCGGGATATTGACCGGACAGGCGTCCTGGCAGGCCCCGCAGGCCACACAGGTGTCCGACAGATGAAACGCCCGGATCAGGTGATACGCCATCATCTCCGCCGGGATCACCCCTGTTTCGACCCAGACTTCATCCTCCAGTTTGCAGGGTATGCAGACACAGATGGGGCAGGAATTCCGGCATCCATAACACTTGATACACCTCTTGAGAAGGTTTGCCCATTTTTCCATTCTTGCCGGGCCGTCTCCGACAAGCAATTCCCGTACGATATCATCCTGGAACGGATCGACCCCGGCCACGGATTCTCCGGCATCCAGCTTTTCCGGGTATGGCCGCTGACAGAGACAGGCCGACGCCTGTTCGCCGCTGCAGGCAATCCCGATGGTGAGCAGCCGATCCTTCTCAATCTGGTTTCTTTTTACCAGTTCCGTCAGTGCCCTTTCATCGCAGCCCCTCGAAATAACTGCCAGCCTGTAACCTTCCGGGGAAGACCGTAAAATAGTCATTGCCATTTTTGCCAGAAGCCACTTGGGTTCTATGACAAGAGCATCTGCCTGTCCGGGATTTTCGAAGATATAGGGCTGGATAATATCCCATTTGCCCTTTATCAAGCCGAGGACTCCGTCGGCCTGCTTTTCCGTCAGAACGGATCTCGCTATGTTTTTTACGTTGTCCAACATGTCATCAATTTTTCAATTTCACCATATTGGCGGAAACATCCACGAGCTTGTGGAAGGCAATGACTGCAATTCTTCAAAGAATGTTTTGACGACCTCTGTGTACTGATAATCTTCATGGGACGTTCCGAAGCTGATCAACAGTCTCTTTCCTCCGATACCGGTGGCATCCAGAAGTGTTTTCAGGAGTTCCAGGCGTTTCAATGCCGCATGGTTCGCATGATTAAACCGGCACCCCCCAAGATGGCAGCCCATCACCGCCACCCCGCTGATTCCGCTTGCTAATGCCCGGATGAGGGCATCCGGTTCGACCAGCGCTGCGCACTCCACCGGGATGACCCGGAACTGTGCGGGAAGTTGCATTCTCTTTTTTCCCGCACCATCAGCCCCGATCAGACCGCACCACTTGCATGCAAAAATCAGCATCTTTGGACGATCATTGTGTGTATTAAAAGTCATATAGTACGCTCATTCCCCGAACGCCCGTTTAATCATCGCCCCTACCACCCGGTAATGGTGTTCCGGCAATTGAACTGTCCCGTTGGGGCAGACGGACACACAGTTGCCACAGGCTTTGCAACGCATCTTGTTTACTCTACTGATGGATTTTCTTCCCATCTTCTGGAGACGGCACGCATCAAAGGGACAGACGGCTACACAATTCCCGCACCCAGTGCATGACTCGGCATTGACGGAAGCATGGCCGAATTTCTCCCCGGGAACGCGGCTTAAGGACAATGCCGAAACGGTTTCCCTCCCTAAAAGAGACGCGGCTTTAACAGCAGCGCCTTCTCCCTGCATCATTGCCTGATCGGATGATACGGGCCATCTGGCGGAGCCGCAGATAAAAACACCGTCCATCCGTGTTTCCAGAGGATGGAGAGGATAGATTTCCGAGAAGAAGCCGTAACGGTCCAGTTGCAAACCGAACATTTCGGCCAGATTTACGTTATCGTCATTGGGAACAAGAGGCGTACTGAGGACCACCAGACCGGTATCGAGCTTCCTCTTCATCCCATTGATGATATCGAAAACCTCCACAGCCTCCACATGTTCATTTCCCATGATTTCAGGGGGATCTGTCTCTTCAAACCGGATAAACTGCACCCCTTTCGCAAGGGCCTTTCTGTAATAAGCTTCCAAAACACTGCCGGGCGTCATAATATCGCGATGGAGGATAAATACCTGGGCGGACGGATTTTCATCCCTGATCCTCATGGCATTTTTTAAACTCGATGGACAGCATATGGTCGCACAATAAGGCCGGTCATGATTCCTCGCACCGACACACTGAATAAATACGGCTGTATTGATCTGAACAGAATTCTTGATGAATTGCCTTTCCAACTCCATCTGGGTGATCACATGTTTCAGCTTTCCATATCGGTAAAGGTCGTAGGGAAGCAAAACTCTCGCACCAGTCGCCAAAATGACGGCTCCTACCCTGAACCTTATTTCTCCTGCAGGTGCAGAGATGCGTACCTTGAAATCACCCGCGAAACCCCTGACAGACAGGATCTTTGCTTTCGGATAAAATGAAATGAGAGGTGATTTTTCTACGTCCTCAGAATATTTCTTTATTTTATCCCGGGAATTTTCGTCCAATGGATACGTGCGGGAGATCAGATTGAGCATACCTCCGGGGCTGGACCCTCTTTCCAGCAGGTGCACCTTGAAGCCTAATCGCGCCAGGGACCAGGCGGCAGACAGCCCGGCGGGCCCGGCGCCGACAATCATGGCCTCAGGACACACCTTTATCGTTACGTCATCTGAAACCTGCCTGTAATGAAGGGCTTCGATCTCCATCCGGATCAGGTTCCATGCCTTCTGGGTTGCCATTCCCGGATTATCTGTGTGAATCCAGGCACATGCCTCTCTCATGTCAACCATGCCGATATCTGAGCGATTGATCCCTTCATGGGTCAAACCGTCAACGATCGTACTTCCTCTCCCCAGGAAAGAACAGCCGCCAATCAATACCTTCTCTGCACCGCACTCCTGGATTCGGGAGGCTGCTTTTTTAATGTCATCTGCCAGACAAAGGGAGTCGATAATGGAGGAAAAAACGATGGAGTGGTCTTTCTCCAAATTTTTCTGCAATGAATCGAGATCGATCACACGGTCGATTTCTCCGAAACATCTGCATAAGAAAACGGCAATCCCCGGCATTTTCTACCCGTCCCTGTTTGCAAGAAGTGCTTTGATGGCGGCTGAAGACGCCTGGATGACGGATTCCGCCACATCCGCCGGTTCCATGGAAAATCCGCAGGCAAACCGGGAAATATCATCGGCTCCCGGATTGACAAAACCATCTCCTGTGAGTGCAGGTAAATGATATTTTTCATTATCTGTCGCGGTCAGGGAAGATCTGATGTTGCCATTTAAGACCACCATATCGAATTTCCAGATTTCCCGTTTCTGGGTCATGGTGTTTTCAAACTTTACCGCGATTCCGTCACTGCCGGGCAGAGGATAAATCAGAGAAGGTCTCCCCCGTATGAGTCTTACTCGGCTTCCGCTAAAATCCCGAAGGGAGTATTCATAATAATCACGTCCCACTGTACGCAGATCGGTATAAAAAACAACGCAATGAATCTCCGGGCTTCTCCTTTTCACCCATTGGGCCTGCTTGAGGGCATGCATGCAGCAGACCGCCGAACAATACGAAAGCATCCTCTGATCCCTTGCGCCTGCACATTGGATGAAGGCAATGTTGCGGGGAATTGACCGATTTGATTTTTTTATAATGCCCCCTTTATTGATTCCTGCTTCTGCTGTCCATTCCTCAAACTCCAGTGATGTCATGATGTCCGGATGGGTTCCGAAACCGAATTCCGGAAGCGGTGTCAAATCAACTTCCGTAAAACCGGAGGCCCATATAACATGATCAACCATGAGTTCAAACGTTTCGTCTGTCCTTTGAAAATCGATGGCGGCAGTCGGGCATATTTTCACACATCTGTCGCACTTATTACAGACATCCTGATTAATCCGGTAAAAAGGAGGATAGATATGCTCTCCCATGGAATGAATAGCATCGAGAGGACATTCTCTTGGACACTTCCCGCAGAAAACGCACAGGCTTTCATCAATGACAGGAACTTTTCTCACCATGATCGCACAAAGGTGGTCTTCAATGCTCTTGAGCTCTTTGACCTCGGTGCACGTATGGACCGTGACCAAAGGATGTTCCTTCAATCGTTTGATGTCCGTCCACAACGGACAAAATGCACAGTGATCCGTAGGATAGAGTTTGTCCAGTTTCGCAACCTGGCCGCCTAAGTAACGGCTTCTTTCGACCAGATGTACGGCGTGACCGGTACCGGCCAGGTCAAGAGCCGCGCCGATTCCCGCAACACCACCACCAATAACCAGCCCAGGAAATGTGTCCCTGCCTTTCATCTACTCTTCTTCCTCTTCCTTAATGATACCGTAGGATCTCCCCAGTTTTTTAATTCTTTCCGCAAACCACGTTTTGAAATCCGCTTCACTATGTTGCCTTCCTGTTTCATCCTCAAGACGCAGCGCAAGCCGTTGATCGGGTGGCAAAAACCTTTTTACTTTATCGTAATATACCACAATGGATTTTGGATTCGTCGGGCATCTCCTCTCACAGGCATTACAGCCCGTGCATGGATCGTCCAGGACAACGGGATAGATTTCGTTTTCAAGCTTGATGGCGTCATACCGACAGGCATCGTAACAGATTTCGCACTTGCTCTGGCCGGACCAGGTAAGGCATGTATTGCGGTTGATCACCGCGTTGCCGATTTTGATATCGTCTCTTGAAATTCTCTTGATAGCTCCCGTAGGGCACGTCCGGATGCATGCCATACAGAAGATGCATTTTTTCCAATTGAGCACCGGTGTCCCGAAATTGGGGATGCCGCCGCTGATGCCTGCCGGAATCAGGGCATCCGTAGGACAGACGTCTATGCACTGGTAGCACCGTGTGCAGTACTTAAGAAATTCCGGTTCGATGAGGGCGCCCGGCGGACGTGGAAGAGCCTTGGCGCCACTGACCTTAAAAAATGTAAAGATCAGAGTGGAAACGGCGCCACTGATAAGAAGATGGAGCGCATCCCTTCTAGAAACCCTCATGGGAGATGATTCCCTTTATGATTCAAAAAATTACAATTCAATCCTCTATGTTTAAGGATGGGGTGTATATCTTTTTCTAATGGAATTCCAATGTCATTGACTTAAGAATATTATCTCTTTCAAGTCCCCCTTTTTAAAGGGGGATTCAGGGGGATTTTAATTGATTCCGTAAAAATCTCCCCCAACCCCTCTTTAGAAAAGAGGGGGGGTCAAAGTGCTTAAGTCAATGACATTGAATGGAATTTTATAAAATACGGGGTAAAAAATCAAGGGCGGGTGAAGTTCACCCGCCCTCGTTTCAGCATGGTATTCTATAATTTGTATTCTTTTCTGGCCGCTGCGACATCATCAATGAGATATTCAAGACGGAGATTCTTCAGTGTCGCCTCAGTCGGGACTCCTTTCTCGTCCCAGCCGACAAAACTGTAAAATTCATCCTGCATCTTCTTGGTATCTTCGGAAGTAAACACGTTCCCTTTCTTGGGACCGGCAGGAAGCTTTTCCGTCATGAAACGCTTCGGCAGGCTGTCATCCTTACGGCTGATGCCTTCCCTCACGTTGAAGACCCGCTCCATGGTGAGGATGCGCTTCCCGGTCGTCCAGTAATCATCCTCCGTCATGTTCCATCCGCAGAGGGGATTCAGCATGCCGACGGTGATCTTCGCGTTTTCGCCACCCCAGAGAAGGCCGCTGGCGAAGGAACAGAGAGAAAGGGAATTCAGCATCGCAAAGATGACAAGAGCTCTTGTAGAGGCGCCCTCATGATGGTCCCCTCCGCAGGATCCCAGGCAGTAGCTGTAGGCCCTGGCCTTGTCGCCCCGAGGGTCATGGGCCGCAAGTTCCTTGCCCTTCACGTTGGCGGCATAGAATTCGGCCCCTTTACCGATCTCGCCAGCCATCTTCTTGACGCCTTTGGCAAGGAGTTTGCCCGCTTTGCCTTCCTTAAGAGAAATTTTCCGGATGAGTTCCATGTAGGTTTCCCCATCGCCCCACTTGGGTTTCAGGCCGTCGAGGTCCGCAGGCTTCAGTATGCCTTTCTCTACAAGCTCCGTCGTGAATCCGAGGACGCCCCCTGTAGAGATGTTATCGATCCCGTAGGCGTCGCAGGCCTCGATCATGGCGAGTTCCGTATTGAGATCCGTCATGCCGAGGTTGCTTCCCAAAAGTCCGCCGGACTCGTATTCCGGGCCTTCGGCGATCAGTCCCTTGTATTTTCCGTCACGGATAACGCCCAGCTTCAGGCAGTGGATGGGGCAGTGGTTGCAGGCCACGTGCCGCTTCCAGAATTTCCTGCCCGCTTCTTCTCCGCCGATCTTTACAATATCGGGATACCAGGTCGTCTGGAAGTTCTTTGTGATGAGGGACCCGGTGAAGAAGTTATTCTGCTCAAGGAGACCCGCCGTTCCCCATCGCTTGATGCCCTGCCAGGCTTCTTTTTCCACGGCAAGTTTCTTGGCGTAATTGGCCATATCCATGAACTTCGCATTGTCAACCACCGGCACGGCTTTGGTGCCCCTGACGGCAAGGCCTTTCAGCTTCTTGTTCCCCATCAGCATGCCGGTACCGCTTCTCGCGGCGGCGCGGAATCGCTCCACAATGACGCAGGAGAAGGGAACCTGGTTCTCGCCCGCGGGGCCAATTACGGCGGTCCTCGCGTAAGGGTCCTTCATCTCCTTCATGATCATTTCATGACTTTCTTCTGTCGTCTTGCCCCATAACTTCGCGGCATCCTTGAACTCCACCCTGTCGTCCACGATGGAGAGCCACACGGGCTTCTTCGATCTTCCCTTGATGTAGATGCCGTCCCAGCCCGCCCATTTAATCTCGTTGCCTAAATGGGCGCCTGTCTCCGCATGGGAGATGAGTCCTGTATAGGGGCTCATATGGGCAATGCTGCACCGGGTGGAAACGCAGTAGGTCCCGTTGAGCGGTCCCGGACCGATAAACATGAAAGCATCCTCGGCCAGCGGGTCTTTATGGGCCTTATACTCGGTGGTCGCGAAATATGCCCCCAGACCGTTTCCGCCGATGGCTTTCTGATAGATTTCATCGGGAACTTCACGAGGTTTATATGTCTGTTTACTTAAATCAATCTCCAATACTTTTCCAAAGCATCCGCCTTTTGGTATTGTCATGGTCATCACCTCCTCGCCTTTTTGGTCTTAGCAGTTTTAACGGGGGTGACCCTTTTTCCGTCAATATTGGGATAGAACGTGAGGCCCATTAAATCCGCGCCCGCTTGATCGGGTGTCACAGACCTGTATGCCATATTAACGCCGAAACCCAGCTTGTTTGCTACGAGACAGGGTCCCTGGGGATTGCCGGATTGTTCTGAGCAGGCTTTTACACAGGCAGGCTCACCAGCGCACATATCACAAATGAGAGGCTGACCCGTATCGGGATTCACATTGACATACTGCGCCGGACAGGCCTCCTGGCATTTCAGACACTTTCTGCCCAGACAGATCTTTTCGTTCAGGATAATGCCATTGTGTTTTGGATCTGCCTGTATCGCTTTAGGAGTGGTGGGACAGGCTTCAATGCATGGGGCGTCGTTACAGTGCCAGCATAGCACGGGAACGTCGATAGAGTCTTTGTATTTCAGCACATGAATTCTGGAGACAGAAGGCCTGACGACACCGGTATGATAAACAGAACAGGCATATTCGCAGGCCCGGCATCCGGTACAATTCTGACGTTCGGCAAACAGATACTTCATCAGATCCTTCTTCGGTGCTTCCGGTGGCTTGGCCTGCGCATGGGCCGCCTTGGAAGCCAGACCCCCGATCGTGGCCACGGCGAAGGCACTGCCCGCCGCCACTGCCGTCCCTCTCAAAAAGCCGCGTCGGGTAGTTTCTTTCTGGAGTAGATCAGGTAATTTCTTTTCTTTATCTTCCATAGTAAAACCTCCAATTTGATGATTCGCGTTAAGGTTTACAAAAGAACCGCCTTACGATTTACACCTCCTTTCAGTCAATGCACCGATATTTCATATATTTTTCTTGTCCTAATCTGTTATCATCCAGAGGAACTATTTCATTTTACTTGTGTACACATAGTCATTTCCTTTTTGGGCGACATGACATTTGATACACTCATCCACCTTTCCTTCCACCTCAATCCTTCCATCAGGCTTATACTGTGCCCAGAACCAGTCTCCACCCTGTGGGTTGTAGCCCTTTACCTTATACATGACAGAGATAAACTTCAGCTTTTTGTTTTTCGAATAGTTGTCCTGTGAGATTATTGCCCCATCGGGGAATTTTCCCTTCTTTCCGGTGATGGCCTTCAAAGCCGGTTCATTGACATAGGTAGTGAGGAACGCGCCGTGAGGTTCAGGTCCGGCATACATTGCCGTTGTTCCCGGCCACATTTTCCACTTGTTCGCATAACCTTCTTTCTTCAAGTAATCCCATACAGCAGCCCCGGTTGCAGCAATCGCCTTGCCGCCGGCCTTTGCCTTTTCTTTCTTGGCCTGCGCAAAGATTATTCCTGAGAAAACAAGACTTACAACTACACAGAAAATAAGAATTAAAACCTTTTTATTCATACATTAGCCTCCAATAAGTTTCTTACGTTGGTGAGAAGAGAACGCGATGGCTTTAAACTGCGGTATCTTTCGCGAAACTGGTGCGATAGAAATAGGTGAACATGCATCTGCATACTGAATTCCCGTTGGTGGCCTCATTTTTAATAAGGTTTAATAAGGTTCCTGCAGTGTACATTAGATAAAAAATTTATCCGGTCAACACTGAATTGTCAATCTTTTTTTGTGAAATTAGATAATGATTTCTGTACCTTATGTCAAATATGACATAAGGTAGATGTTGTAAGATCCCGTGACAGCACGTGAATACAATTTTGTTAGGGTGATTAACTCCTTGCTTTCATGAAATATGAGAGAAAAACGTAGACATCCGGAATGCGCATGCTTGACGAAATGCTTGATATTGATCCTCCATGCGTGTTATTTGACGAACTCGTAAAAGGTCTGTCATTCCCGCGTAGAGACTGTGTCGTAATGTCATTGCGAAGGAGTGAAACGACTGAAGCAATCTCATAAGCCATGGACAACATAGAGATTGCCACGCTCACTTCGTTCACTCGCAATGACAAATGTGAATTATGACACAGTCTCGCAGGCGGGAATGACAAAGATTGTGCATTTTTCAAAGGTTTCACTCTCATTTGTGTGATGCGACAGGAATATGGATATTCTGGGCAAGGAGACGGATTATGAAGAGAAGAACAATTTTATCAATCATCGTTGCTCTGATGATTGCTGCCTCAACCTTCGCTGTCGGTGTGGAATCTGCGGACAAATCCTTCATGAGCCCTGCCATGGGAACAGCATTCGTACTGATCCCTCCAGGAACGTTCATGATGGGAGATGAGCAGGGTTTATCTCAGCACCAGGTGACGATCAGCAAACCTTTTTACATGCAGGCAACTGAGGTTACACAGGGACAGTGGCAGAAGGTCATGGGAAGCAATCCCTCCTCTTTTAAAAACTGCGGCGATGACTGCCCTGTGGAAAATGTTTCCTGGATTGATGCCCAGGAATTTATCGGGAAGCTCAATCAAATGGAGGGGACAGACAAGTATCGCCTCCCCACTGAAGCGGAATGGGAGTACGCCTGCCGGGCGGGTTCCACAATGAAATACTCGTTTGGTAGTAGTGAAGGTGAACTTGGAGACTATGCCTGGTATGATATAAATTCAGCCTCCCGGACACATCCTGTGGCAAAGAAGAAGCCTAACACATGGGGTCTCCATGACATGTACGGCAATGTCTGGGAGTGGTGTCAGGACGGGTTCGATGATTATCCTTCAGGTAAAGTGACGGACCCGAGAGGGTTGCCTGCCGGACAACACCGTGTATTGCGGGGAGGCTCATGGCTCGACAACGCGGGAATCCTGCGGTCTGCCTTTCGCGGCCAGGAATATCCGGTCGTCCGTTCACACGACATCGGTTTTCGTCTCGTCAGGGCTTTCTAATCACATATTCCTTTACGGATTTACCCGTTATAGAGCGGCCTAACATTGCAACCTGCAAAAGAATGTTGAGCCTAGCCTGATAAAAATAAACCCTTGCCGCATTTCAACTCAATTTTTTAAACATAGTCTTATCGACGCCGCATAATGGGCACCTCCAACTGTCAGGTAGTTCCTTAAAGGACTTTCCGGCGGGGATACCTTCTGAAGGATCTCCCTTCTCGGGATCATAAATATAACCACAGATTTCGCAGATATATTTAGATTGATCATTGATGTCTTTTTCTGATTGCGCTTTTACTTTCTGAGGAAAGCCTAAAAGGATGAAAGAAAAAAGTCCCCCAAAAATCAAAGTTGATGTCTTTATGAATTGGCGGCGGTTCATTGTATCCCATATTATTTTCATGGCATTACCTCCTGTAGCCTGACATGAGAAAATTGATGGAAAAGACTCTACAAAAGCCAGAATCACTGGCCGATCATTTCTTTCGCTTGCCCCACCACTTCCCTGTATTTTATATGAATCATATTTCGATCGTATTCCCACATGTCGTTAAGCATAGTGTTCATTTCATCCTTGGTGAAATAACCTAAAGAGGGGATGAAAAAATGTTTGTCTTCAAGTTCAATGTGCTTTCTATACAATATGGTCAGTGTTTCCATGTAGTTAATGATATCATTGCCGGCATCTGCATTGCCTTTTACATACTTCTTGTTGGCTTCTGCCAGCTTCGCCATCAATTTTCTCGCCTGAACGTGATCGTCGATCAGGATGTCCAGCATTTTCTTGTGGTCTGCTGAAAGGTTCTTTTTGGCTAATGCAGCAAAAAGGGTATCCTCTTCTTTTCCATGATGCGTCTTATCCCCGTATGTTCTGAAAAAATCAAGCACAACGTCAACGAAGGCAGGATTTACTTTTTTATCTCCCCGGATAGAGGTCACATAATCCTCCATTACACCAGCCATACGCTCAATGAGACGATGTTCGATCATGAGGGGAGCAATAGGTTTCATCGGTTATACAATGTCACCGACTTAAGCACTTTGACCCCCCTCTTTTCTAAAGAGGGGTTGGGGGAGATTTTACGGAATGCAATTAAAATCCCCCTGAATCCCCCTTTACAAAGGGGGACTTGAAAGAGATAATATTCTTAAGTCAATGACATTGAAATATTATATTTAAATAGTTAACATCATTTTATCAACTACGTTGCATACGGCGAATGAGGACAATTGCAAAAATGGCACTGAGGAACATGATAAGAGCCATCGCGCTATAAGAAGACATGCCCTGAGATTGAAAGAATCCAACAGCAAGACTGCTCAGGGCAGAACTACTGAGTTGGACGAACCCAAGCAGTGCGGAAGCGGCTCCTGCCTGTGCGACATAACAACCCAAAGCCTCTTTTGTGGCGATGGGAAAGATGATACCAAAACCGACGATAAAAAGGAAGGTGGTTCCCAAAACCGTTGCAGCCGTGACGAGCCCCCTGGGCATGCACAACATCCCCAGAGCGCCCACCAACATGAGGATTCCCCCTATATACAATATCCGGTGGAACCATCGACTATGAGTAAGACGTCCGACACCGAGATTGCCTATGATAAAGCCCGTCGCGATTACCAGTGTAATCAGACCATAGAGTGAAGGGCTCAGATGAAAATCATGGATGAAAATAAAGGGCGAGGCAGTGTAGTAAGCGCCCAAACCTCCAAAGCATGCACCGAGAGTGAGAATATACCCCATGTAAACCCGATTTCCTAGGAATTCTCGATAGGTTTTAAAGACAGAAACCAGTGTGATACGACGGAAGGCGGGATGGGGAAGTGTTTCTGACAGCAAAGAGAAATTCAGCAACCAGATCAATGCATTAAAAATAAGAAGCGACCAGAAAATCCATCGCCATTGCAGATGCTCCGTGATAATACCGCCTATGAAGGGCGCTACTGCAGGGGTTATTGAGATAGCCGCTCCCAGCCATCCCATAAGAATCACTGTGTGGTCCTTGGGAGAGGCGTCCTGGATCATGGCCTTCCCCACCACGGGTGCCACACCGGCGCCAAAGGCCTGAATGATCCTTCCGGCTAACAGCATCGTGATATCAGTGGCGACAGCACAAAGCAGGGTGCCCACGGCATACACCTCCAAGCCACGGAGAATCATGAAACGCCTGCCAAGGGCGTCCGAGAAAGGACCTGCAAAAAGGTTGAAAAAGGCGAATCCTGCGAAATATACGGTGAGTGTCATCGCCATCCACGAGGGAGAGATGCTCAGATCATAACCGATCACAGGTAATGCCGGCAGGTAAAGACTTACCCCTAATTGCCCTACTGCTATGGCGGCAGCTATCAGAAAGACAAATCTGCCGTTGCCGACGGGTGCAGACATATTCTATCGGAACCCCTTCATCGATACTGTATGTTCCTTGGTGTCACCTATCGCCGATCCCACTTGCCGTATCGGTTCGCACTTGCGCGAAGCGTTGCGGGGACTGAGTGTGTTGCTGCGAGCCATGTCATTTCATCGCAGAATACCATCGTATCCTGCCGGTCATCCAGTTCGGAATCCCGATCCTATCCTTCCCGGCATCGTAATAGTATGAACTCCCCCTGTAAGGATCGAACACCTGTATAAGCGGGAACTCCACCACCTTCGTGTTCTGAAGCGTTATTCCATTTATCACCGCTGTGTTCTTTACAATCTCCCAGCAGGCAGCCGCATTTACCATCGAAACGAATATTTTGCAGTTTCTCGGTGGAATCTCCCCGCTTCGCACCTTCTGCAGCGTTTCCGGATAGAGCTTCTCGGTTCTGCCCGGGAACATGTAGATTCTCATGTACTTCGGCAGGAGCGTCTTGTAGTCGATTTCCCGTGCGTCACTATTCTCCGTCCCAAACCCTGCAACTCTTTCGAGTGAGACGCCCCCCTCGTGGGTGAACGTGCTGACGACCCAGCAGTTTGAGGTGCCCGGACCGACCACCATCCTCTTCCGTAACCGGTTGCATACCCTGGCAATCAGAAAATTTGCCTCGAAGTCCGTTGTTCCCAGCGCCACAATGTCCACGTCAGCAATAGTTTCCTCCAGCCACCTCTCGTCGTTCCGGGTAACCTTCCGGCAGTGCGCAGTCACTATGCATTCCGGGTTGACCTTCCGGAGATACTCCTTCCAAGCATCCACCTTTTTCTTTCCTATGTCCTCTGGAGTGAAGGGGAGGCGGTTCAGATTCGTTGCGTCGACTACGTCAAAATCGACGACGGTAAAGTGCTGATATCCCACCCTGACCAGAAAATCGAGCACCGCACCATTTCCCCCCGCACCCACCACGAGTATTCGCATTTTTCCTATTGCCCGAATCAGTTCTTCCGTAAAATTGAGAATACCCTGCTGCCGATTGACGATATGCTCCCACATTGTACCGTAACTCTCCCACCAATATGTTTTTATGTTATTATTTTCGGTTCATCCGGTTCATGCGTACTTTTGAGTTGATAATCTGTTGAGTTGAGCCTTGACTGACTTACATCTACCTCATTGGTTTCGATAAGAAATTATTGTAATGATTACCGATAGAAGCACTGTATGCTTCATTTAATTCCATACTTATGAAATTATATAGCAGGCTATACAAAAAATTATATAATGTTAAGTAATTCTAATGCAATTTGATCCGTCTGATCCGCAATTTGGTTCATAGCACCCACAAATGCGTTCTCCAACGAACTACTTGAAATAGCTGTAGGTTTGTCTTCAGAATATCCCTTCAGGTTCTTTTGATATATAATTTTGTTAATATTATTATCGATAACGGATAATGTTAGAGAGACTTGGATAAATATAGTACCTGGCCCTGAATAATTAGCCGTTACTTCCACAATTCTCACTCTAACAGCATAGGGTGAAGTTCCTTCCCTTATACCTCTGGAAGCAAATGTATTTTTGATTATAGCTTCCGTCAAATTTGACATATCCCCTTTAAGTGAGACGTTAGCGGTTTTCATCATCATTAAGTTCCTTCTACTGCCAAGATGATCTTTAGCGGGGCGAAGATCAACAAATTTTTCATATTGGACCATTTTTTTTGCTTTAAAAGAATCACGTGGATATACAATTCTTGATTCAATCGAGTCGATATCAACCTGTTGGGGAATGAATACGCAGTTTGTTAATGCAAAAGTTAAGATTATCATGAGGTAAATATGATTAATTTTCTGTATATGCCAATCTTTATGATCACACATAACTACACCTCCGCATTAAGGTTTTAGAACATGTATTCGCAAACTTCATTTACAGTTTTTTTAAACTATCACGATTTACATTAGAAATCTAATATGAAACAGGAAACAAGATAGATGAGGCTTATAGGAAGGCTTCAATAAAAAAGCCGCCTTAAGATTTTTCAAGAGCGATCATCCGGCCAATCGCTGTCTGCATCTACAACTGAACAAATTTGCCAAGGTATTATAGTTAATGATTGTCTTTCCATGGAACGAATATAAGTCTTTCTGGACATTTTAAAATGGATTTCAGCTCTATCATGGATGAACGCTTCTCTAACATTTCGGCCATGTCTTTAATTTTCCCACTATCGTACATATTCGGTCTCCCGAAAGTGATAAAGTCTATCTTTAAATCCCTCAAAATCGGTAGAAATAATTCCATATATGGTTTTATGGGACACCCACCGGCATAGAAGAGTAGTAGGTCGTAATTATTACTCCCCAGTATTTGCGGAACTGTGTCACGCCATATTTCAGACACCTTCTTTTTATTGTTTTCAGCCTTTAAATCGTATGGACTTATAATATTATGCGGATTAACCATACCGTGGGCTGTCGTAAGAATAACAAATCTACATTTTAAATTACAGGCAGCATTTCTTACTGATCCAACCCACTTTGCACCCGGAAAAAAGTAAGCTGCCTCTCCTTTTCCTTGTACTTGCGCTTTAGGACTTGCGTCAGCAGAGCATAGAACGATTCTGGTTCTTTGATAAGGACCTATGTATCTTTTGTCCATATGTTCCTCCTTTGCCGATCTTTCCTTATACTGATCTTCTACAGTTGCCAAAAAATAGTTTTGCGATTACGGACAGATAGATATCCTGAAAAAGTTCTTGGCACCACATTTTGCTCTTTGACAAGAGGTCAAACAAGTCATGATATCTCCCGGATTGTTGGGGGCATGGC
>JAPLJS010000086.1 GCA_026388545.1 Deltaproteobacteria bacterium | reverse complement strand
GGACTACCTGGGACCCAAACGACGCAAGCTTTTGGACGAGTCATGGGCCGGTCTGTTCCGGGAGCATATTCTTTCCGAATTGCCCGTTCATAAGATCGCCCCCTATTATGCCGACGGATTCGGGAGACCCAGCAAAGAGCTGTACACCGCCCTGGGGGTCTTGATCCTCCAGCAGATGCATGATCTGACGGACGAGGAGGCTGTAACCCAGCTCTCCTTTAATGTTCAGTGGCATTACGCCCTGGATATTCCCGGCGAGTCGGATGATGCCAAGTATCTGTGCAGCAAGACCCTCTGGACGCTCCGGCATGTGGTTGCGGAAAAGGGTCTGGACAGAGAGCTCTTTCACGCGACGACGGAGACCCTGGCGAAGGTGTTTGGGGTGGATACCTCCAAGCAGCGGATCGATTCTGTTCATATCCGTTCCAACATGCGGCGTTTGGGGAGGATATGCATCTTCTCCCAGAGCATCCATAACTTTCTGATCAACCTCAAGCGGCAGCGCCGGGTGATCTTTGAAACGATTGAGAAAGAGCTTTTGGACCGGTACCTGACCGAGAAGGCCCTGGGTTGTTTCTCCCTGGTGAAGCCTTCGGAATCGGAGAAGACCCTGGAGACAGTCAGCCGGGACCTCTTTTTCCTGGTTCAGTGTTTTCGTGAGAATAAGCAGGTGAAGTCCATGACCACGTTCGGCGTCCTCCTGCGGGTCTTGAAGGATCACTGCGCCGTGACCGATCAGTCGGCGGAGATAGCGCTGAAGAATCCCAAACAGATTTTATCGTCTTCTCTCCAGAATCCCTCCGATCCGGACGCCGGGTATGACGCCCACAAGGGTCAGGGTTACCAGGTTCAGGTCATGGAGACCTATTGCGATTCTTCCGATGAAGTAATCAAAGAGAAGACCCTGAATCTGATCACCCATGTGGAGATTGAATCGGCTCATGTCAGCGATGCCCATGCCCTGATCCCCGCCCTGGAATCGACCAGGGAGAGGGGTCTTGCCCCGGAAGAGGTTCTGGCGGATACCCTTTACGGCAGTGACAACAACCGTGAGAAGGCCAAGGAGATGTGCGTTGAGGTTGTCTCTCCTGTCATGGGGACGCCGAAGGAAGAAACCCTCAGTCTGGCCGATTTTCCACAGACGGAAAAGGGAAAGATCGCCGCCTGTCCCCAGGGGCATACGCCAGTAAGATTCAAGCAGGGAAAGAAGAATACCTGTAACGTTGCCTTTGCCTCGGAGCATTGCAGCGTCTGTCCCCTCCTGGATCAATGTCCCGTCAAACCGGGGAAGAAGCGTCATTATCTTCGCTTTGACCTCAAGACCCTGCGGATCGCCACCCGCCGGGCCAGGGAGCACACCCCGGAGTTCAAGGACAAGTACCGTTGGCGCTCCGGGATTGAATCGACCTTTTCGGAAATGGACAAAAAGACAGGGGTCAAACGTCTCAGGGTTCGAGGTCTGTCCGCCGTGAGCTACTGTGCTCGTTTAAAAGCCATCGGCGTCAACCTCTTCAGGGCAGCCAGGGTGAAGAGGGCGCTGGATACCCTCAAAGCCGCCCCCAGATCAGTTTCGGCTGCCTTCCGTTCTATTATTTTGGTTGTCAAAGAGCGTTTTCTGAGTCCGTGGTGCCGGCTCAGCTACATTTTCTACTCGGCGACTGGAAATATGGCCTGCGCTTCCAGAACCGCTGTTTAACTTTTTACGTGGACGTCAAATTTAACCCCTTGTTAAGCTTTAAATGTAATCCGGGAGCATCGCTATTACCTGAGCCGTATTTTCTAAAGTTCCAAATCTTTAATTCTGATAAAAACATATTAATCCTTTTTGTGAGTTTACTTCTCTTTTCCCTCCACAATCGCTATCTCTTCCTCCTTTAGTCTATAAAGCTTATACACCAGTCCATTGATTTCGGCTTCGAGGCGAGGGACATCGGGGCTGTCGGGGTCGGCGAGGATGGCGCGGGTGCGTTCGATGATGGGGGCTTTCTGGGCGTCGGTAGCGGGGAAAACAGGAATTTGAAATAAATTTTGTTTGAATGCCTGGAGATATCCATTTTGAAGATCAGTACATATATTTTTCAAAAACCACCACGAAGTTGATGAATTTAGTAATGCAACGACATATTCATCAACACCAGCAATCATATATAGCGCATCATTGTGCAGGAATGATTCACGGTCAAATGTAAACATTGCCCTATTCATAAAGCGGCCAAGAATAACCTTTGGTTCTGCAAATTCACTAAAATACGCAATGTTATCTTGAATCTCGAACCATTTGTATGGCCCAGGTTTCCTCCCACGCTTGTCTTCGTCTGATTTCTTTGGTTCAAGATCCTCCTTGAATTGTTCTAAATGGTGCTTGATTGCAGGATATTTTTCAATATTAGTTCCACGTCGTGTGAATATTATGGAATAGTTTGCCCATGTGGATTTCCATTTCTTAATATCCCGCCCACGTAACCACGGCTTGATCAGTTCGGCGCTATTCGGATCTTCGGTGATGAGTTGTTTTCGGGTAGCCTCGTCAATGACAAAGGCCTCGTTCAGGCCGGTCAATATGCCCCGATAAAATCGACCCTGGACATATTCACCCAAGGGGATGCCCGATGACCTGAGCTTCTCCATCAACGCCAGGACTTCCGGACGCTCCAGATTCCAGCCTTCCTTTTTAAGGGCTGCCACAGGCATGGGAAAGGCAATATCCGATAGGGTCTCTTCCAGCCTCTCCAGTTGGGATGAATCGGTAAAAGTGGCAGCAAGGAAAATCCCCCCTGTCCCCCCTTTTCCAAAGGGGGGACAGGGGGGATTTTTTTCGACGAGGAGAATGGATGGATAGGTGGTGGCGTCGAAGATCGGCAGGTCGCCGAAGTCGATAACCAGTTTTGGCGTGACCCGTGTCGTCAACAGAACGCGCGTGTTTTTTCCATAGCCGGCCCGCATGAATTTGTTGGGCGCGATGAAACACAGATGGCCGCCAAGTTTCAAGAGGTCAATGCCGCGCTTATAAAAATAGGTGTAGATGTCCGCCGTGCCACAGTAAAAATCGCCAAAGGCTTTGGCGAGATGGGGTTTCAGGGGCCTGATCGCCTCCTGGCGCACATAAGGCGGATTGGCGATGACCACATCAAAACCTCTTTTTTCCTGAAATGCCTCGGCAAAGTGGAATTTCCAGAGAAAGAAGGGCCGAACGTTCGCTCTCTTGTATTGTTCAAGACTTTTCAGGGAAGCTGCTTTTTTCTGCTCTCTCAGTGTGGCTTCGATCAGTTCCCACTCCATCGCATCGATGCGCGTCTTGATTGCGTCTTTTCTTGATTTCTGAGAAGATTCAAATAACTCTTTATGAAGCTGGTTGAGTTCATCGGCCTTCTTCCTGGCGTCGGAATCAAAAAGCGGTATGTCTTCAAGGATTTTCCCTTCGCGTTTTGACAGCTTCTTCAAGAAATCCGCCTGTTCCTGAAGTTCAAACTCCAGATCCTGTTTTTTCAGGGACGTAAGAAGACCTGCTTTCTGCAGGCGGAAATATTCCCGCTGCAGTGCCGTCTGTTTTCTTTTGACTTCTTTTTTGAATACGGCAGTTTCATCGGGCGGTGTATCCGTAATAAGTTTTTCATCGAAGAGTTTGATGCCTTCAAACTCCTCCAGAAGGCTGTTGCCCTGCATGATCTTGTAATCCAGGTTCGGCAGGGGCTTGATATCCCGGATATCCTCCTCGTCAACAATGAGGGAAAGCCACAGTCGAAGCTTGGCGATTTCCACGGCCCCCGGATCGATATCCACGCCATACAGGGAATTTTGAATGGCATGTCGCTTGAAATTATAAGGACTTCGCTTGCCGTCCGTGTCGATATACGTGGATAGGGTTTGCCGCGCCTTTACAATCTCCGTCATCATGCCGACGAGAAAGGCGCCTGACCCCACTGCGGGGTCGCATACCCGTATGTTCGCCAGCTTCTCATCGATGAGGTCGGATCTATCGCGTATCGAAGCAGGCACTTTGTAACGATAGTCTCTTGTCTCTTTTCCCTCCTTCTGTACCCGTGCATCGTTTTCGCGTATCAATTCACCGAAACGGATCAGGTCTTCGACGCCTTCTCTGTCGAAGAACAGATCGGTCTCTGTCCCGACCAGTTCCGAATCAAGATAGTTGATGAGGCTTTCCTGACACATGTAATGGACGATTTCGCGGGGTGTGTAATAGGTTCCCTTTGATTTGCGATCCTTCACTTCCAGAAGATTTTCAAAGACCTTGCCCAGCATCTCCGGATCGACGGCCACTTCCCTCTCCAGAGGCTCGTCTTCTTTGACGGTAAAGTTATAGCGATCAAAGACATCGAGAATCCCCGTGCCGGTGTCGCCTTCCCTTGTCTTGTAATCATTGGAGAACAACGCGTCGGGCAGGAGGATATCTGAATGGACCCAATCATACTCATTGATGGGATCGAAGAGGCCGCCGTTCAGGAAAGGAATCTTGCAGTTAAAGCGGCTGTAGTAGTTCTGATCCCGCTCTCTGGCAAGAGCTTCGTAGAAAAGCGGCTCAAGAATATCGTTGAAAAAATTGGTGTATTTCTTTTCCTCAAAAAGACGGCGGAGAAAGTTTTTCGGGCCTGTGCCCCAGTCTTTGTCCCTGGCGACGCCGAACCATCCTTTTTTCTGGAGGAAGTAAAGAAAAACGATCTGCCCTAATGTCTTCTTGGCGAAGTTGACCGTATCAACTCCTTTTTCAGCAAAGTCTTTCCCCACGCTTTCGTTTTGTCTCACGATATCATCGAGAGCATCTTTCAGATCATTGAAAAGTATTCGGTATTTCTCGAAGAATTCCTTCGTAACCTTCTCGATGCTGAAGGCTTCTTCCAGTTGAGTCAGATTCGGTTGACGGTCATCATCCTCCAATAATTTAAGAAATCTACTCTGGGCGGTATGGCTGTTTTCGTTGGCGCCGACGAGAAAGGACCAGCGCCGGGCAGGCGTGAATTCTTCTTTCACCCTCATTTTGCCGGTTGGGGTCTGCTCGAATTTGTAATCCATCCTGACCAACGAGAAACGCCAGTCTGATTCATCCGGGGAGACAAAAGCAACTAACGCGGCATCCTTCTGAGAGGTAGAGCCGTAATCTCCTTTTAGATAACCCGCAATAAAATTTCTCTGAGCGGTACGCGCCCTCTCAACGGAAGCAGCTCGATTTAAATGTACAATCAGAATATCGACGGCTGTATCTCCATTGCAATAACGGCCGACTCGATCAAAGCTGTTAATAAAGTCTCTGTATGATTCTCTGATATATTGACCGGTCAACGGTTTGCTGAATGCCTTAGTCTCATCATACGAATTCAATAGATTTTTGACAAAGGACGTGAAACGAACCTTATCGAAGGGCTGTTCAAAGGTCGTCTTTATCAGATTTCGCGCCTGTTGGTTATCCATACTTAGTCGCCTGTTAAATACATCGACAGGATTACTTCCCGTTTGCCGAATACTGCCGGGTTCTGTTCGGCATAGTGTTCTTCCAGAAGTTTTGCCGGAATATTGGTTTGAAGCACTGCCAGCACTTTAAAGGGATTGATGATTTCATTTTTCAGATCATCCAGGGCTTTCAGGGTTTGCTTAGTCGTCTGCTTGGGCAGATTGCCTTCTTCGAGGCGGGCAATGACCTTTTTAAGATACGTCTCCTGATCGTCGGTAAGCTTCTGTGTGTTTTTCATTGTTGCTTTCAGGATTTTCAAGATTTGCGCGGCGCTGTCGCGTCCGCCTCTTGAGGCCTGTTGCGGCATTTCTTCGGTAGTCGCGAAAATGAAGGCTTCTTTGTTTTTATCCAGCAGGTCGTAGAGCTGCCCCGGCAGCTTCTGCTTTGGCTCATCGGGATTGCTTTCCAGTATTTTTGCCGCCGAGATGAAATCAAGCTCTACTGCTTCCTGTTTAGCGCCGGCTTGAAAGAATTTTTGCAGTTTGCCCCGCCGGAAATAGGTGAGCAGAGTGCTCGCATGGTCAGCGTGATGCTTTGCCGTGCGCGCCTTTTTGGGCAAGCGTTTTATTTTTTCAAACAGATCAGGGGCTTTATCGCGGATCTCTTTGATGGCATGGAGATACTTCAATTCACTCTCTCCTGCCTCATCCTCGCCTTCAATGGTCTTCTTAGAAAACAGGCGATTGAAGAGTTCGTGCGAGCCGATGGGTTCGCCCTCGGTTAACAGCTCCGCGTCTCCGCCCAGGAGCGTCAGAAAAGCGTTGATTTTCGCTTCTGCCGCCTCTTTGAGCTTGATCTGGTCGTTAGACTGGACTGTGGGGAAGAAATTGAAGGTGTAGATTGTATCATGCTTTGTATCCACCCGGTTGATACGGCCTACCCGCTGCATCATGCGCGTCGGGTTCCAGGGGATATCATAATTGATGACTGTATCGGAGCGGTGCAGGTTCACACCTTCTGCCAACACTTCCGTAGAAACCAGTATCCGGTAATCATCTTTGGGATGTCTTGCGCGCGCGTCAAAGTTTTCGATGACTTTGTCCCGCGTGGCTTCACCCGAATCGCCGGTGTAGCACAAGACACGGTCGGGGTATTTCTCGTGCAGGTTTTTAAACAGATAGTTGGCTGTCTCCTTGGATTCCGTAAAGATGATGAGATGATTTTCTTTCAAGACTGAAGCTGTTGACAGTTCACGCAGGAATTTTAGTAATTTCGGGTCGCGCTGAATATGCGTCCAGAGTTTTTTTACTTCCAAAAGAATATCATGGTCGTGCTGCAAATCGGTTCGCAGTGCTTCACTAAATTCTTTACTGTCGTATTGCTGCGCTTTGCCTTCATCGATCAGGCGCTGCACCGCTTCATCGTCGTCGTTTTCCAAGAGTTCAAAGATTTTATTCGTGTGCTTTTTGCTTACATAGACATTGCCGTTGTCAAATTCCCTGATGAACATCTCGTAGGAATGCAGGAATCTGTCCACGGAGTTCCTGAATGCAAAGAAACTGCTTTCGAGTCGTTTGACCAGCAGGATTTTCATGAACCTGCCCATGTTTCGCTGGGACTGCTTCTCGAGTTCATCAACCTGGCCTTGATAATAGAGCATGGGCATATAGCGGGCATATTTAAACTTCTGCGCGATCAGTGCGATAGTCTTACCGAATATCTCATCCTCTTTCTCATTGAGTTCATAAAAGAGCGGAGTGGGCTTTTCAACGCCGGGGAATTTCAATCCTTGCTGGGTAATATCCTTGGAAAAATACTTTTCAATTTCAGTGCGGGTGCGGCGCACCATTAAGTATTTCAAAACCTTTTCCCTGATTTCCCGGGCATTTTCTTTTACGGTAAGGATGTATTTATCATAATCTTTCTGGCGGTCCAGTTTCTTCAGTTTCTGGTCGAGGCGGCTGAAAAATCCTTCCAGATCGGGAAGGTTGGGGATGGTGCTTTTCTTGGCCGGCTGAAACAGCTTAAGCAGGCTAAGGATATCTTTCGGCGCATTGTTGTAAGGTGTGGCGGTTACCAGAATAACTCTTTTGCCGCGGCAGATTTCTGCCAGTTTCTCGTAAGTCATAGTTGTTTCTGTGCGGAAACGGTGCGCTTCATCGATAATGATGTTGGTGTATTTTTCAGTGCCCCTGTAGAGCAGGTCGTCCAGTTTCCCGAGGGATTCAAAGTCGGCAGACAAACGAAAGTCAGAAAACACATTGGGCCAGGAGCCGGGATTGGCCTTTTCCAGAAGCATCGGCGGGGCAATAACCAACGATCTGCCGTCAAGCTGTCCTGCCAGCATGGCGGAAATGTAAGTCTTGCCTAACCCTACGACATCGGAAATGAAAACGCCGCCGTATTCCAGCAGGATTTTTTTGGCGTTTAAAACAGCCTGCTCCTGATATTCAAGTTTTTTAAACTCCGGCGGAAGATATTTTACGAACACCTCATCGGTCTGGCTGAGTTCATCCTTGAAATATTCATAGAGAAATTTCAGATAAAGTTGATAGGGAGTTATATTCTGACTGAGCCAGGTCTTCTCCTCAATTGTCTGAACATATTTTTCGCTGACATCGACAGCATCTTTCCATAATTCATCAAACTTTTGGCGGGAAAATTCATAGTCACTGCGGTTTTTCAACTCAACATTGAATTCCAGATTGTCAATGAGTCCCGCCTGGGTGAAATTGCTGGAGCCGGTAATTACCCGCCCGACATCTCTGTCGCCTTCATAAAAAGTCATAATATAAAGTTTGGCGTGGATGTTTTGTGAGGGATAAGCTCTGATTTCCAATTTTCTATCCCTGACCCAATCAATAAACTTATTGACCCCTTCTTCGACTTCTCTATTGTCTTCTGAATCAGCCAACTCTTGTTCTATCTGCTTTTCAACTTCTTCCTTAGTCTCGGCGTGTGAAAATTCAATGACTTGCTGTTTTTGTTTACTGGCTTTATCGAGCAAATCAAAGGTCTGTCTGTTGGTGCTTATGCCAATCAGAATTCGGATTTTTTCTGTTTTTTCCAGCGCTCTATACAGGGCATGAAAGCCGCTGGTATAGAAATAACCAACGAGGCAATCAAAAAAAGAAGTGTCTTTAATCAACACTTCAAATCTGTCTTTCAGGCTTTGATTTTTTTCGTTAGTTATGAATGATAAATCCGTAGTCATCAGCATCCTTATTAATACTTGTTTACTGCCATGCATGGCAGTAAATATACAAAACCCCGTTCTCTGTTGTTGGATGAGATACGGGGTTTCAGTGATCAGTCCATGTGTCCCTCTTCATTGCTGAGTTAAAGGGGTGTTGCGATATTGTCCTTAATATCCACTTGAAATTTAAGTGGAAAGTATACCTAAATATGGAATTCGTCAAGTGGTTTTTCGTGAGATTCTGTGAAGGTGGGACAAGGTTCAAAGTGAAAGGTTCAAGGGACAAGGGACAAGGTTCAAGGTGGAATGACAGGGGGCGAATTGTCGTCTTGTTCCTTCATGCTTTGCCGTTTTCTCCAAGGAATCCGATCCGCCGCCGTTTTGTCTTTGCTGGTTCCATCAGTTGGCGGATGGCATCAAAGACAACCTTGAATTGGGCATCGTACTTCTTTTCAAGGGCATCGAGCCGTTTGGCAAGGTCTTTATGCGAAGCGATCATCTCACGCAACTTTACGAATGTACGCATTATCGCAATGTTCACCTGCACGGCGCGCTCACTATTCAGCACGCTGGATAACATGGCTACGCCTTGTTCAGTGAAGGCATAAGGGGGATAGCGACGACCACCCCAAAGGCTTGGGGTGCCAAATTGGAACCTCAAGTTTTTAAACTCTTCTTTATCGAGTTGAATCATAAAATCCGACGGAAACCGGTCAATATTCCTCTTAACTGCCCTGATTAGCATCTTTGTTTCCACGGCGTAAAGTTCCGCAAGATCAGCGTCTAACATCACCTTTTCGCCTCTAAGCAGCAGAATCTTCTTCTCGATAATCTCAACTGGAATAAGTGACTTCATTTTTCCTCCAAACTTGAGGTGCCAAATTGGAACCTCAAGGTACAAAACCGCGTTCAATTGCCATACCCCAGTTCCTTCGGATTGGCCATGATGGTGGTATCGAGTTTGCGGCCTTCTGCCATTTGCTCCTGTAGTTGCGCAGTGAGACGCTTCATCCTAAACGATGGATAAACAGAGTTTTGTAATTTTGGGTTCAATATCCGCTTGAAATTTAAGTGAAAAGTATACCTGAATATGGAATCAGTCAAGTTGTTTTTCGTGCTTCTGTGAAGGTGGGACAAGGTTAAAGGTTCAAGGTGAAAGGGGCAAGGGACAAGGTGCAAGGTGGAATGACAGAAGAGAAGAGGTGAAAGGTTCAAGGGTCAAGGTGGGATGACAGGGGGGGCGGAGACTGCGATGTTTTCAGCCGGAATGACGGAATAAGTTATTCCTTTACGTATCGGTAAGCATCGCGCCGATGTTTTACTCTAAATATTCTTACCGCTTTTTCCTTTTCATTGATCTCATAAATTATTCGATATTCGCCTACACGAATTCTCCAGTCGCTTTTCGAGCCGGTAATTTTCCTGCATCCGGAGGGTCTTGGTTCATCTGAGAGGGCTTTAATTGTGGAAATAATACGATGGAAGAAATCTTCTGCTGGAAGTTTCTTTAAATCCTTTTCTGCTGCACGCTCAATGTAGACCTCATACACGTCGGTCTACCTCATTTAAAAAATCATCCACTTTTTTGAACTTCAGGGGTTTCTTTCTCATATCATCAAGCATCTTGAGATCTTCTGTGTCTTCCAAGCGTTCTAAAATTTCCCGGTAGTCTTTAATGTCCATAATGACTGCAGACGGTTTTCCATTTCGGAACACAATCTCAGGTGTTTTTCTTTTAATTTTACCTTTCATTTTTTATTCCTCCTTTTTTATATTACATTATATCTCTGTTTATTTCTATGGTAATTATCAACTGTTCAGTAACGTTGTACAATACGTTCGGAACTACGGGGACTGTAAGATAGTTGTATGGATGCCTCCGGATCACGTCCGGGATGACAAGGCGGAAAGTGGAAGAGGGCGGTGGTTGCGATGTTTTCGGAATGGGGGGGTTCATTTCCCCCTCCCTTAATTCTGCAGACTGAATAGTCCTATACTAATGTGCTTTCTGTTCCTGAAAGAAATAATGGACATGATACTATGTTTCACGTAGATTTCACATTATAATGAACACTGTAACTGGAGATATTAATAGGGGAGGTGTCCCTAATTTGCAAGATCTGCTGGACGCCGTCCCGGCCGACAGGATGGTCGCCTGCCTGTCAACCCACGAAGCCCTCATCCTATACGACGGCGAAAAAGAACTCGGACGCATTCCCCTCGACGGCGTGGTCGATGTCTCGCTCCTCGACGATTCCTCGGTCCAAAGACGCCCCACCATGGGCCGATTTCTGCTCCTGGGTCCGCTGGCTTTCCTGTTTCCGAAATCCACTATTCGCGAGGCTTACCGTCTCTGCATTCAATGGAAAGACCCGGAGGGCGGCTACCACTTAACCTATGTCCGCATCGCAACACGGATCATGGCTGACCATATGCTCAACGCCGTCAGACGTTCGCTTACCCCGGAAGTCCGCACGGAACTGGCTCAAAAGGCGCTCAAGGCCAAGGAGCGGGCTGTCGTCTCGGAAAAAGAACAACATCAACGCCCCGCCGAGACCTCGCCGTTTATCACCTGCGGGCACTGCACCTTGGAATTCAGGAAAACCGACCTGCCGCCTGGCGGCAAGTGCCCGGTATGCGGCCGATCGCTCAATTTGGAGTGAAAAATATATCTAAATATGCAATCCGTTAAGTTATTTTTCGTGATTCTGTGAAGAAGGGACAAGGTTCAAGGTCCAAGGGACAAAGAAATCTGGCTCTCCCCGTATCAAGTACGGGGCAGGCTAATCAAGTCCGGGATGACAGAGAGGGAAGATTTCTCAGTCACTTCGTTCCTTCGAAATGACAGGGGGGGTGGACTCAGCTTTTTCCGCTGAGCAATCCTGGGTGATTCTCTCTGAGCCATTCTTCAACTTGCTTGCGAAGGTTTACTGCGAGCATGATCATCTCCTCAGCTTCCTGATCGGATACGGCGCCAGCAATTTCATAGGTTCCAATATTCCTTTTTTTCTGAAACGATCCAATTGTGCAACAAACGCGGGCTCCGCGCGAATTGTGAAAGTAAGCGATTGGATAACTCGATAATGATGCGAATCACGCGCAACTCTGTAGCCCTCTGCGGCCAATGCCGCATTTGCTAAATAGAGGGCAGCGCTATACGCGATATTTAATTTCCAGTCAGGAGACAATCCCGATGCCTTGGCATCTGCAAGATCCCGGTCCACCGCTTTAAAAAAATTAGTAATCTCTTGCGGACTTGTTTTATGATCTGCCAGCCAACCGTTATTCAACCATTCTTTCAAGCTCATCTTTGTCTCCTATCAAAAAAAGCTTCTCGCCACCAAGAACAGAACTAAGAAAATGATGTCCCGCGCGTACCTTAGACAGAAACTCGGTACGGGGATAGACGGTAGGATTGATTTCACGACCAATGGTTTCCTGGGCACTGCTCAATGCAGAAGTGACTTCTGCAAAAGTCACATTGCCCACGATCAAAACGTCTATGTCACTGCTTTTTCTTTCTTCACCGCGGGCGATAGAACCATAAATAAATGCCGCATCAATACGGTCAGCAAGTGGGGCTAACGCGGTCCGCAATACATCGCCCACGCCAGCCGTTTTCATCACAAGGCTCTTGAGTTCCTTGAAGATAGGGCTCTGTGAATTGGCCTGATAATAGACCTGGTGGCCCTGAACATTGCGACTTATAATTCCTGCATCAACAAGTGCTTTAAGTTCTCTCTGCACGGCGCCCATGCCAACACCTGCTGACCGGGTCAGTTGACGGAGATAAAAACTTTCATCGACATGACTGTAAAGCAAGGTAAGAATCGCGCGGCGAGTCTTGCCGAAAAGAGTTGTACCAAGTTGATCAATTTTCAGTGCTGTACCCATGATGGGTGCAATTGTACCCTTTGTGGGTGCGTAATGCAAGGTATTTTTAAAATTGTTTCTAAAAAAAGTTACATGAGGAAATCCCCCCGGCCCCCTTTACAAAGGGGGATGAGTGGAGGTTGATTATGAAATGGGATAAGATTTCTCAGTCACTTCGTTCTTTCTAAATGACAGGGGGGCTCGAAATGACAAGGGGGCAGGGCGGTCGAAATGACACATGGGACAGATCGAAATTACAGGGAAAGGGATATGGTTTATGATGATGGGGACGAGGGACTACTTTTCCGGGCGATTCTCCTGCCAGAGCATGTATGCGAGGACTCCAAAAATTACGGCCGCGACAGCACTCGGCCATAAGGGAATGGAAATGCCATTGGCGATGACTTCCGCTCTGATAAAGATGCGAAGAAGATGCGCGAGTGCAATAAGGGTACAAATCAGTATGGCGATGGTTGTAAAAGGCTTCATAGTTTAAAACAGGGCCCCCTGTCCCTTTTTCCTCCCGGAAAGATGGCGGTTATGATTACCAGCTCATTCCCTTTTCCCTCAAGATCGATTGACAGCGTACATGTCCCAGCTTTGCGCACATTGTATAATCGCTGATTGCGCCGTCAATATTGCCTGTGTTGGAATAAATATCAGCACGTTTGGCATAGGCCTCTGACATTTTTGGGTCAAGATCGATGGCCCTGCCGTAATTATCAATAGCCTGCCGGCGATATCCCGCATTGTCATATGCCGACCCAAGGCTGAGATAGGCCATGGCATTGTGAGGGTCCAGTTCGATGGCCTTATTGTAATTCGCGATAGCCTGCTCGCGGTTCCCTAAATTGAAATACGCCAATCCACGGTTGACATAAGCCATTGCGTTTTGGGGGTCAAAATCTATTGCCTTGTTGGATTCCTCGAGAGCTCGCTGATGATCACCTAAACTGCCGTATGCGGAACTGCGATTTGCATACGCCATCGAAAGTCCCGGGTTAAGAGTAATGGCCTTATCGGCATCTGCAAGGGCCTGTTGATAGTTTCCTGAACTTATCTGGGCAGCACTGCGGCTGAGATAGGCCATTGCATTGTTGGGGTCCATGTCGACGGCTCTATTGGCATCGTTAAGAGCTTGCTGATGATTATGCAAATGGACATTTGCGATCCCGCGGGTGACATAGGCCAATGGATAGTCCGGGTCCAGCGCGATGACCTTGCTTGAATCCTCGAAGGCCTCCCGGTAATTGCCTGAAGCGGCATATTCAGCTCCGCGATAGAGATAGGCCAATGCGTACTCCGGATCCAGCGCGACAGCCTTATTGTAATTTGCCAGGGCCTGTTCGCGATTTCCTGCATTATGATATGCCAAGCCACGATTGACATAGGCTTCCGTATATCCGGGATTGAGTTGAACAGCTTTTGTGTTTGCAGCGATCGCCTCACTGTAGTTGCCGAGCGTGAGCGATCCGAGTCCTTTGCGAAACCAATCTATGGCGCTTAATTCTTTTATCGCTTCATGATATCGGTCTCTTTGTGTCTTATCCCTTTCAAGTTTCTGTAGTACGGCCGCCGCTCTTTTATTTGTGTCCTCAAGCTTCTTGCTTTTCTCCCTGTCTTTCCGTAGGGAATCAATGGCGTTGACCACCTTCTTTGGATCAGCCTTTATTGTTGCCTGCATCCAATACATTTTACCGTCCCACTTTTCCTTGCGTATCTCCGTCTGAACAATGCCGGCGGACAAGGCTCTGATGTGATCTGTTGTCATCTGAAAGTCCATAACGGCTGTGGAAGTTTCAAGAAAGGCAGCCAGCTCTTCTAACAGCAGTTGCCTGACCTGTTCAAAAGCAATAGTCCGGGAAGAGGCCTTGCTGTCGAAGGCGCCTGCCTGATAGGTGTATTCCTTCATGAAGGTTTTTGTTTCAGCGGAAGCGGGAGGAACAGATATAACAAGGAGCAACGCAATAATAAAAGGCATTGTTTTCTTCATAAGCTGCTTCCTGTTTATAGAAATCCCGGGAATACCCATCAGGATTTTGTAATGTTGGGCTCAATATCCATTTGAAATTTAAGAGAAAAGTATACCTGAATAGGGAATCAGTCAAGTGGTTTTTCGTGATTCTGTGAAGAAGGGACAAGGTGAAAGTTTCAAGGACCAAGGCAAAAGAAATCTGGATCCCGGATCAAGTCCGGGATGACAGGGATGGGCCGAAATGACAAGGGGGGTGGAATATCAATATCCCTTGTTTTTTAATTCATCGTAGGTGGGAATTCCTTTTCGTCCTCCCATCTGCGTGCTGACCAGAGCCGCAGCCCAGGCTCCAAGGTCGAGGCACTTTTCCGCATCCCACCCGTGCACGATGCCGTAGGTGACGCCTGCGTGGAATACATCGCCGCACCCTGTGGTGTCTATTGCCTTTACCGGATACGCGGGCTTTTGAATAATCCGGCCATCGACCAGGGCTATATATCCTTTCTCTCCCAGGGTGACACCGGCGAAACGGGCTCCCAGCCCTGATAGGATGCGGCAGGTCTCCAGGTGGTTTTCCGCCATTGCCTGCGAAAAAGTTTCCGAAGTGATAAAGCAGTCACTAAAGGGGACAATATCCAGCATGCCCTCCCGGAGAGTTCCCGCGTCCACAACCACCGGGATACCGGTTTCCCTGGCCTTGCGACATGCGAAGATTGATGCCTCCGCAAAAAGTCCGTCCGTGTGGAGGGCCCTGCTTCTTCGGAGCACCTCCATATCCAGCTCATCAGGCTGTAACGGCATCCCCGTCGGTCTCTGCCAGAAGATAGTTCTACGGCCTATGCCGGGTTCACTGACGATAAAGGCAAACTGGGAAGAATGGCCCTCTCGTATGATAAGGCCGCCTGTGTCGATACCTTCTTTACGAAGCGATTTCGCAATGGTTACGCCGAAGACATCATTTCCCACAACGCCGGCAAAATAGCAGGGCAGCCTCCAACGGCTCAGGGCGACGAGCGCCGTTGCCACAACGCCACCTCCCTGAATATCCATATTCGTGAATTCGCATTTTACATCGGGCGGCGGATATGCCGCTATTATCCCGATGTAATCAAGGGCACTCTGACCAAGACCGAAGATAGGGGAATCAGTTTCCAATACAATGTATCCTGTCATTGTTAAATGGGGTCATTAAAATTAACCTGCCCAGCTTACGGTGTATTCAGTCAGCCTGTCCGGCTTTTCTATCTTCGGTTCCTGGATGACCCATTTGCCTTTCAGGCCAAGCTCTTTGGCGGTGAGTTCGAAGTGGCTCATCGCAATGCCCATATCCACACGCTGCAAATCCGCCAATCCCAGGAGTCTGAAAGTAAGGCTGTTGCCATACCCCCTGGTCCTCTGAAGGTAAAAGTGCCAGGCGTTCCCGTCTTTGATAATTCGCCACGGCTGCTTGTTTGAAGCGGACGGCCCTATCCGTACCATTTCAAGCGGGACAGCATACGCTCCGGCCTCATCAGGAGAAAGAGGAACTCCAAAACTCTCCCGGAAGAACATGTTCTCCCCGGGCTGCCGGTTATGTCCTCCTACAAGCTGGCGCATCGTGACCCCGGACCGGCCTCTGTCTGCACTATATCCGATGGACGCTACCGCCGGAATCAACTCCCCCTCCTCCGCCGAAATCTTCTTCGCAAAGCGGCTCCTGGTGAATGTTCCTCCAAGCCAGCATGTACCCAGCCCGATGTCCGTCGCAAACAGAATGGCGCGCTCCATCACATAGCCATAGTCTTCCAGGTTCATTTCGGAATGCCCCACGGCGCCCATGATAAAACCCGTTGCACCCTTGATGAATCCGTACGTCCCCAGTCCCTTCAGAGAGTTTCGATCCTGCTCTGTTGCGGCGATAAGTTGAAAACGCGCCGGTGTACCAAACGGTCCTGTCCCTGTCGAAGATATGAAACCGGCCAGGCTTTTCCGCTTATCTTTCGCGATGGGCTTTTCAAAATATGACCGGCAGGAAAAGCGCTGCTTGATGATTTCTGTCACGGGTTTACTGTAGAGCATTATTTTTCTCCCTTCTTTTCACAACTGTCACACTCTTTCACAGAAAGTGCGAAAGAAATGAAGAGTATGTTTATACATAAGACAGCGTACTAACTCCCGGGCACGCTCCGCTTCGCCGGCACGGATACGAACATTCCGGCAAAACAAAGGGCAGCGGCAAAAAACATGACCCCGCGGTATCCCCATCCCTGGGCAATAAGGCCACCGAGCAGCGGCCCTACGGCATTGCACAAATTCAGTGTAGACTGGAATATACCGCCGGAAGTACCCTTTTCTGCCCCGCTTCGCAGGACGATGAGCAGCGCGCCGACATAAAGACAGGACCAGGCCACGCCCATGAGCGCCTGTACTATGATCAGACAAAACCGGTCGGTTACAAAAATGTATGCCGTAAACACAAAAAGTGAAAGAAGTTGACCGTAAAAAAACGTTTTGAATTCAGAAAACCGCTCCAACTGGCGCATAACCACAAACTGCACGGCAAAGTTAACCCCCCACAAAAGACCGATCCAAAAATTATCGAGGCCTATAGAGGCCAGATACAGTGGAAAAATGATCCAGACGGCGCTGGCTCCCAGGTGCCGCAGGAATACCGCAAGGTAAATCCTGTAATCCCGGCGCATGACGTGCCACATATTGGGGGGTTTGGAGAAATGGTGTGACGGCACTTTTTTAAAGGCCATGGAGAGGAAAAAGGCCATCAGGCAAAACAGAAAACTAAGCCAGAAAAGAAGCTTGATATCACCGATCAACGCTGACGCCACGGCGCCGAAAATCCAGCCGAGGGATCCGTAAGAGCTGTATTTCCCCATATTGGCGCCGGATTCAAACGCGTAGGTAATGATTGCCGCAACAGCGATGCCCAGGGAAAACCCCACAACCGCCCGAACAGCTATTAACACCGGAACACTGTGGGCCAAAAGCTGGATGGCAAAGGCCGCGCTGCTTATCAAAAGCCCCCACCGCACAAAAAGAAGCCTTCCCAGATGGTCGGATTTCCACCCCGAAAAAAGAGAAGAAAACAAAAATGCGATCCCGTAGGCGGCGCCCACCAGCCCGATCTCAAAATCAGACGCCCCCAACTGTGCGCCAAGCAGGGGAATAAAAATAAAGGAAGCCATAGCAGCAAAGCTGAGACAAAAATTAACGAGGCCTATCAGCCAGCGGTGCGACCACTCCTTTGCCAAATCTTCTCTTATAATAACAGCCTCTTGTTCTACCATGATCGCTTCTTAGCACAAAAAAATAGCGGTTGCATTACTCCAATAAAATAAACCCCGGTTAGCACCTCCGGGGCTTATCTTTTTTTAATCACCAAAACGTATTGTTCACATCTTCTACGAAAGTTGTTTTACGACGATCTTGTCCTTTATCTTTTCATAGACGTCAGCAGGTATAATTTTCTTCGTTTTGAGCTGATCCTTTTTTGCATACGGACGACCACTAATGATCCTCTGTGCGTAAGCTGCACTGATACCGGGTAGGGTCATCAGCACTTCTTTGTTTGCGGAGTTGATATTGATTAATTTAACCTCATCCGCTGCAAAGCCGGCAGTGCTGATAAATACCAGGGCAAGACTTATCATAAAAATTCTCAATAAAACTTTTTTCATCATACTCTCTCCTCCTCAATTACCGTTTTAATGTGGAAAATTAATATTCCTTATACCGTGCGTTGTCAACACATGATTACCAGCCATCTGCCATATCCTTTAGATATAGAATATCTTTAATCTTGTGATCCTAAACCCGATCTTGAAATGCATCAGGTTTCTTCGGAATTATAAGCCACATTGCCAGATAGGCAAGAATACCGAATCCAAATGAGAACAGAATTGCCATAATAAAGAGAATTCTTATCAGCGTCGGATCTTTGTCAAAGTATTCCCCGATACCTCCGCATACGCCGCCGATCTTTTTGTCGGTGTAGGATAAATACAGTTTTTTCATGCAAGGCGTCTCCTGGAACCGTTTAACGATATCGTCTATCTTGCTGCCTGAAAGAGTAAGGAAAATAATTATATCTGTCAATGGAAATCAACGAGGTATTGATTTCCTCCTTGCCGTATAATTTTGTGAAATTTCAGGTGATCACTGCTTTCTATCGAAAATTAATAACAAATTTATCTTGACATTTCCTTCATTTTATCCCAAAAAAGCACAAATAAAACAATCACCGATCAGCGTCATCTTGAATGCTTAATGAAAAAGCGACTATCGGCAGTTAATGTATTGAACACCGGTAAATAATGTGTCCGCAAAAGCTATGGATAACTTAATATTGATCGAGCGGGAACTCACGTACCTGGGTCTATTGGAGAAAGCCCGGGAAATTTACAGTGAGTTGGGTCAAAACAGCGCTCTATCGTATATTAAATCCAGTTATCACTTATTGAGCAAAGTCTATCACCCCGATTTGAATCCCGGCAATGAAGAGAAAGCAAAAAGTCTGCAGCAGCGGCTTAATCTCATCAGCAAACTGATCAGTCAGACAAGTGATGCTGATCTGATCGGTCTGCTCAAGAAGGGTTTGCATGAAGAAGTTCGGACAAAGAAAAAAATACTGGTTGTAGAAGATGAGTTCGGCCTTCAGGAAACCCTGCGTGATGTTTTTATAATGGAAGGCTATGATGTAAGGGTCGCCGTAGACGGTGAAAACGGATATGAAGTCTTTCAAGAATTTAAGCCTGATCTTGTTTTTACCGATGTGGTTATGCCAAAATTGACCGGTATAGAATTAGTGAAAAAAATTCGAAATGAAAATCCCAAAATTAAAGTTATCTATATCAGTGGATTTTTTGGCTTAAGAAATGTCAAACGCGATTTAAATGAAGACGTTTTAAAATTCGGATACCCCTGCCTTTCAAAACCTTTCAAAATCAGCGCCATGCTGGAATTAGTGGACAAGTATCTCCATAATCAGACCGGCATAGATCTGCATGCGTGATCAGTTGAATCGAGCCTGCCCTCGAAGATTCTGAAAAATCACTCTCGTGACTGTTTTTTCTGCTCCTTGAGGATGCGCAGCGTCCCGGTGATTTCTTCAGGCGTGACGCCTTTTCTGATTTTCTCCATGCGCTCCATGACCTGTTGGAAGCGGAGACCTTCCGCGGCGCTGATCCACTCCAGACCCAGCCTCTCGGTACGCAGGCCGAGTTTCTCCATCTTTTTCCAGATTCTCTTGATACGCCGCTCCGTCCAGTGGTTGGCGTTGATGTAGTGGCAGTCGCCGATATGGCAGCCGGAAACCAGGACTACCGGAGCCCCCCTTTCGAAGGCACGCCAGATGAACTTTTCGTGCACCCTGGCCGAGCACATGGTCCGTATCAGGCGCGTATTAGGCGGGTAGCGGAGCCGTGAGACGCCGGCAAAGTCGGCTCCCGCATAGGAACACCAGTTGCACGCAAAGATCAAGATTCGATCGGCCGCATCCTTGTCCAGGATTGCATCAATCTGCGCCTCGATCTGTGCATCGGTGAAATGATTCATGGTAATGGCGAGCGTTGGGCATTCCGCCGCGCACGAGCCGCATCCCGCGCATGCCGCCTGGGTCACTTTTGCGGCCGTCTTTGCCTTTGTATCCACGGTGATCGCATTGTACGGGCATACCTTGGCACACAGGCCGCAGGAGTTGCATTGATCGGGATTGACTTCCGCCGTAATCGCCTCTACCGTGAGCATGCCGGGATTCATGAGGCGCATAGACCGTGCAGCGGCCGCGGAGGCCTGGGTGACCGAATCCTTGATGTCTTTGGGTCCTTCTGCACAACCCGCGAAGAATATGCCCCGGGTTGCCGAATCCACGGGCTGAAGCTTCGGGTGGGCCTCAAGGTAGAAGCCGTCCGGCGTTGTCTGCAGAGCCAGCATCTCCTGAATCATTTTCATGTCGGAAGGCGGCTCGACGCCAACAGCCAGGACCACCATTCCGGTGCGGTGGATATCCAGTTCGTTCGTCGCCGTGTTTTCAACGGTCAGTATCAGGTCATGGTTTTCGGGGTCCTGTTTGATGTTGCCGGGGAGGCCCCGGATGTATCGGACACCCATACCCTTGCTCCGCCGGAACAGATCCTCGAATCCTTTACCGAAGGCCCTGATATCGATGTAGAACACTTCAATTTCGATATCGGGATAGTGCTCCTTCAGCATGATCGTGCTCTTTATCGTGTTCATGCAGCAGATGTTCGAGCAGTACGGCCTGCCCCGCCGCTGTGAACGGGAGCCCACGCACTGGACAAAGGCGACTGATTGGGGGATTTTCCCGTCCGTCAGGCGGATGACTTCCCCATTGGTGGGGCCTCCGGCATTGATCAGCCGCTCCAGCTCCATGCTCGTTAAAACATTCTCGTAGCGGGTGTACCCGTACTCTTCCAGGATGGTCGGATCATAGGTGTCCATTCCCGTAGCCACGATTATGGTGCCGACGTCGAAGATCACCTCTTCGTCGTTCATGTCGAAGTCGATGCAATGCTTTTTACATTTTTCGATGCACTTTCCGCAGATGACCGGGTTATGACCGAGGCAGTGGGTAATATCCACGGCATACGCAGATGGGACTGCCTGCGGAAAGGGTGAATAGATGGCCCGGCGGGAGCTCAGTCCCATATTGAATTCATCAGGAATGATGACCGGACAGGTCTCGATACAATCCCCGCAGGCCGTACATTCCTTCTCCTTCACGTATCTTGCCCTCTTCAGGATGCGCACGTGGAAGTTGCCCACGAAACCCGTGACCTCTTTTACTTCACTCATCGTCAGCAGCGTAATGTTGGGATGCCGACCGGCATCCGTCATCTTCGGGCCGAGTATTCAGATGGAACAGTCCATGGTGGGAAACGTCTTATCCAGCCTTGCCATGATGCCCCCGATGCTCGGCTGTTTCTCGACAAGCACCACCTTGTACCCCGCATCCGCCAGGTCTAAAGCCGCCTGTATACCCGCTACCCCGCCTCCAATGACAAGGGTGGAGCGCCTGACCGGAACCGCTATCTCCGTTTGAGAATTCAGCAGACGGACCCGTGCCAACGCGGAGCGAACCAGATCCTTGGCCTTGGTTGTGGCTTCCCCTGCATCATGGCCGTGGACCCACGAGCATTGCTCACGGATGTTCGCCATTTCAAGGAGATAGGGATTTAGGCCCGCCTCGCTCACACATTGCCGGAACGTTGCTTCATGCAGCCGCGGTGAGCATGAGGCTACCACTACCCGGCTGAGGCTGTATTCGTGTATGTCACTCTTGACCTGGTTCTGTCCCGGTTCGGAGCATGTGTAGCCCTGGTTTCTGCATATCACGACCCCCGGCAGTCCGCTTGCATACTCAGCCACGGCGGCGCAATCAACCACACCGGCGATATTCGATCCGCACTGGCATACATATACGCCTATTCTAACGGTGTCATCTGGCTTTGTCTCTTCCATTCCTCATACCTTTCCAAATGATGAAGTGTTTTTGCCGGGTAGAACAGGCGTCCTGCCTGTCCCCTATGTTTTCGATTCTGACAGGCGAGACGCCTGTCCTACGGATATTTTATCCTTTCTGTTCTATCCGCTGTACTCGATCTGGTCGGCAAGAACGGACATGATATCACGTATTTCCATTTTTATCTTTTTCCCATGGTGCAGCCGATCCCGGATGGTGCATGTCAGGTGAATCATGCACTTGGGGCACGCGGTAACAAGCAGGTCTGCGCCGGTCGCCCGGGCCTCCTGAAGCCTCTGTACCTGAATCTGCTTGGAATAGGCATCGCAATTGATAAAACCGCAGTTCCCGCAGCATGTCGCGCTCCTGCCCGAGTTTTCCATTTCCAGCAGCTTCATTTCCGGAATCAGATTGAGCAGTTCCCGTGGGCCGGAAAAACGGTCCAGCATGCGAACGAGCCTGCATGGGTCCTGGAAGGTGACTTTCCTTTTCAACGGTCGAAAGTCCATTCCACCCCTATGCAATTCCCGCTGCAGGAGGTCCATAAGCAGGGTAACCTTCATATCAAACCCGCGTATGACCCGGGGCATATGTTCACTGAGAACCTGGAAGCATTCAGGGCATGAAACGATGATTTCCCTTACTCCGGCCTCTTTGAATGACTGATAGTTCAGCCGGCAGAGGGCCTCAAAGTTTTCCGTATCCCCCGTCCAGAGCAGGTCGTGACCGCAGCATCGTTCATTCGGCAAAAGCAACGGTTTGATATCCAGGAAGTTCAGGAGACGGACACTGTCCTTCACAATGGAAAGCGTATCCACCTGGATGCCGGCAAAGAAGACATCAAAATAGGGTGCGCATCCGGCGAAGAACGCCACTTCACCGGATGATGCCACCCGGATACTGCTATCCACCCAGTCAAGCCGGTTCTGCTTAAGTCCCGGGTCGGTCATCATCCTCATCCAGGAATGGATGGCCCCGTCATGGGCCCTGTAACCCTTTAGTCCCTTTGTTTCGGCCAGCAGCGTGCGCATTTCCAGGATGAAACGGTTGAAATCGACGCCCGAAGGGCAGCGTTCGCGACACATTCCGCAGGTAAGACACTCCCAGACCGAGTTTTCGATATAGGCCTCATCTTCCCGCTCGGCAATCACCTTGTGCACCAGAAGCCTGGGAGAGTATTCTTTACCCGTAAGCCTCCGCGGACAGGATGTGGTGCACTTGCCGCACTCCAGGCACTGGTAGAGTGACATGTCCACAATCATCTGATCGATCTTATGGTCCTTCACCTTTTCAATCCCTCCGCTTTCCGGCCTTTTTTTGCCTTCAGAGGACCCAGTGATTCCATTTCCCCTGTAAACTTCCACACGGTTTGGACAAGCGCTACCTTATCATGGGCGCCAAATGTGTGTTCCACCAATCGCTCCTGGGGAATGCCCAACAGGTGGAGAAGCTTGCGGACGCGGTGCACGTTTTCATGGCCTACCTCCGGTCCCGGGCCATAACGGCAATCTTCGTCCTTGCATTCCAAGAGGATTACCCCGTCCGCCCCATACTCAAAGGCCCTCAGGATCAGCGCCTGATTGATGCGGCCTATGCACATCACCCGTATCAGGCGGAAGGTGGACGGCATATTCATTCCCGTCATCCCAGCTGCGTTGTAGCAGGCAAAGGGGCTCCAGTTGCAGCATATCCCTAAAATACGAACCTGATCCATATCACTTTTCTCTCATGCTTTTGACGTAACCGCCTAACGCTTCCCTTCCTGGTGGGAGGGAGTATTGTCATTCCTCACCGGCCAGTGTGCCTGCCACGATCTCTTCCAGGAGGCAGTTGGTAAAGTAGGGCATGTCCATGGCCGTTACGGGGCAGCGTCCCACACAACCGCCGCATCCGACACAATTATAACGCAATACCTCCGCCGTGAAAAAGCCACGCTCATTGGCAACCAGCGTGACGGCGTCGAAAGGACATATCTCGACACAGCGGCCGCACCCGCGACATCGTCCCTTATTGACCCTGGGGCTGAGTTCATGGTCTTTCAGAAATGCCTCGGCTGCCGTTGTCGCCACATGCGCAGCCAGGGCGGCCCCCGCCTGGAAAGCCGTCACCCTCTTGAGCGTCCTCGGCATCACACGGTAAACGCCGATCTGGGGGCTATGGAAAAATTTGAAATTGTACCGGTAGAATTTCTTGAGGCCGAACATCCCTTCGGGAATCGCCAGGGGCAGCACATTCAGGTCTGTAAGACACACGATATCCGCGTGGAAATTCTTGCGGACACCATCCTCGCGGACTGTGACCGTAAAATCTCCCAGATGGCCCCTGATTCCCTCAATGAGAGCCTCTTCAACATGCGTGATGCACTCTCCCGGGATGCGGTTTGCCGGTCTTTCCCGGATATCCTTCGGTAAATCCCCCTCACCTTTCAACCTGCATCGATGGATCAGACGCACCTTAAGCCCCTGCATATTCAGGTTAAGCGCGCAGCTCAGGCCCACTTCCGACCCTCCAAGGATCAGTATACGGTTCCCGATCTTTGAGACACCCTGGCGCAGCGGCCCCATGAATCGGGCGCGAATGAATGCCTCCCGCAGGAAATCACGCATTCGCTCAACAAGACTATCCTCGGATGAATCAGGGGAACCAAGATGATCCTTGATGTTGATCGTTTCAAACCGGTATCGGTCAAGGCCGAGCCTGTCAAACAAATGGATGCGGGCGCGATTTCTCTGATCATTGCAGGAAATGCACTGGAATTCAAGAGGGCAACACACGCAGGAAGCCAAAATAACCCTGTTCAATTTATGCTTTCGCACGGCATCGGCAATCAGTTCCGAACCGCGGGGGTGACACGCCGAAAATATCAGCTCACTATGGGCCACGCCCGGCATGGACCGACCCATATCCCGGATACGATCAAGAACGCCCGCCGGCGCCAGGGTCCCGTTGCAGGTGCATGTAAACACTCCGAATCGCACATCCCGGTCAGGCTCAACCCGCTCCGGGCGGGCGGGCGGGCCGGTGATCCTCAGGGCGGAACACTCCGCCATGGCCTGGCCCGCCGAGGAGCTTCCGGCTATCAATACATTCACGAGATCCTTGGCACGCCGGAAATCCCCAACATGATAGATCTCCTTTCCATCGGCAAGGTTAAGGTGGGCGGCCTCTTCATCGCTCGCGATGATTATGGTCGGGCTTGTAATAGTCATGCGCCGGGGAGATATGAAATGATCGATGGCCCCTATTTCAGTGCAAACGCTTTCACAGAGACGGCATTCGGAACAGGCTCTGCATTGAATACAGCGCCCTGCTTCCGCTACCGCCTGTTCCGCGGTGAGGCCAAGGTCCACTTCTTCGAAGTCGTGTCTTCTCACCTTCGGTTGACGCTGTGACATCTCCGGCCGAAACTTTCGGGGAGTGTCTGCGGAAATCTCTACGTGCTCTCCTGTGCCGCGTGACTCGTCCGGAGGCATACCCCACAAGGGAAATGCCGCCGTCAGATATTCGACAACCCGCGCAGCGGCCCGTCTGCCCTGCGCCATGGACCCGACTACGGTATCAGGTCCTGTAACCACATCCCCGGCGGCAAAAACACCCGGATACGACGTAGAGAGCCTTTCATCCACGCTAATTCTTCCGCCCCGGCCTATAATAAACTGACTGCCGAGACCCCCTTCCTGCAAATGGGGTTGTTGTCCTGTGGCAACGATAACCGTGTCGGCCGGTCGGAAAAACTCTGAATCCTTCACCGGTTCGGGTTTTCTGCGGCCGCTTTCGTCGATGGCGCCGAGCTTCATGCGGATCATTGTGAGGCCGGATACTTTTCCTTTTCGGGAAACAATCCGGATCGGCGCTGCCAGATATTCGATCTTAACGCCTTCTTCCTCAGCCGCCTTGATTTCAGATGCATGCGCCGGCATGTCTTTGCGCTTTCGGCGGTAGCAGATCGTGACGGAGTCCGCACCCAGCCGGATGGCGGACCGGGCAGCATCAATGGATGAGTTGCCGCCGCCGATGATGACCACGCGTCCCCGGATGTTCGGATCTCTTCCGGTGTTCAGGTTTTTCAGCATCTGCAGGGCGCCGAAGACGCCGTCCGAATCTTCACCGGGAACATTGAGGCGAAGATCACGGTGCGCGCCGGTGCACAGAAGTACGGCCTTGAAACCCTGGTCGAGGAGGTCTTTAACGGAGTGGACCGGCGTGTCGGTCTTGATTTTCACACCTGCATCCACAATGGCCTGTATCTCCGCATTCAGCGTGTGGCGCGGGAGCCTGAAGGCGTTGATTCCTACACGGAGTATTCCTCCCGCCTCGTGATGGGCCTCGAATATCGTTACGCCGAAACCCTCCCGGTTGAGGAAATAGGCAGCCGTAAGGCCGGCCGGACCGCCACCGATGATTGCTATTTTTTCCGACCGTTTAGTATTTTGAATTATCGGCAACTGAGGAGTTCGCTTTGTCATCTCCTGATCAGCAAGAAACCGTTTGATGTCGCATATCGCCACGGACTGGTCCAGCATGCTGCGACGACAGGCTTCCTCACAGGGGTGGTGACAGACCCGTCCGCAGATGCCCGGAAGAGGATTGTCTTCCCGGATGATTGTGAGGGCTTCGTCAAACCGGTATGCCGCTGTCAGCGCCATATATGCCTGAACGTTCACGCCCAGGGGACAGCTTGCCCGGCAGGGACTCATCTTACGCTTGTCTAAGTCCAGCGCCCGGGAAGGGCAGTAGGCAGGCGTTCTTCTTAAGGGAGGATGGTCCGTATCCTTTAGCGGGCAGATATCCATACACCGTCCGCAGCCGGTACAGAGATCATAGTTCACATAGATGGGGTCCTGGATAATGACGGCCTCATAACCGTCAGTGCCCTGTTTGATTACCTCGACCCGTGCGTGGGTCATAGCCGTCACCAAAGGATGGCGAGTTACCTGGAGGTAGAGCGGTCGGAACTGGAAGTCTAAATCTACCGGCCATTCGGTAAAGTGTTTTACCCCCCCCGGAAGTTCCAGGAAGTGAATTGCCTTTGTAACCCATACGAGCGGCAGGCCTGACTGTGAGAGGTCCTGAGCAACCTTGAGGGCGCCGTATCCGGAACCAACCAGGAGAATTGCCTTTTTCCGGTTATTATTGAATGAGGGGAGATTGCGCATCGCTAATCCTTGAGCTTGTCCTTCTTTGCCCGGCTCTTGAGTATAGCCTCGCCGTATTCGCGGCCCCGTTCGAAGGCCTGCGCATTGATCTCTCTTGTCGGCTCCGGGACAGAAGTCAGTACCGCTTTGCGCAAAGCCTTTACGCTTATGAGATCATACACTGCAGAAAAAAATCCAAGCATCACGATATTCGCCATCATCTTGTTGCCCAGCTCTTCAGCAAAGCGGGTCGCCGGAATATGGTAGGTGATGAAACTCGGGTCAAGTTTTTTTGTCTGGACAAGGTCCGTATCCCAAATCAGAATGCCGCCTCTGCGCATGCTGCCGACATTCTTGGAATAACCTTCCTGGCTCAAGCAAATGAGGACATGCGGCTCCTTTACATAAGGAAAGAGGATTTCCTCTTCATTGACGATTACCTGTGCCGAACAAGCGCCGCCCCGTGCCTCGGGTCCGTAGGCCTGCGTCATGCTGGCAAAATTGTTATCGTAAAGGGTCGCGGCCTTTCCCAAAACGTCACCGGCCATGATGATTCCCTGTCCACCGAAACCCGTTATAACGACATGCCTCTCATGTTTCATGGTTACAAACCTCACTGCCCTGCCTGATTTCCCGGCGTGACCTTACTGCCCATATCCGGCCAGTCACTCATTTGACCTTTGCATGCCTGTTGATAGCTGTCGATAAATGTCGGTCTTTCCGTGTCCACAAACTTGCCCAGCACAATATGGCTGCTGAAGTCCATGGGTGCATCTTTCGGGTCTATGTCGTTCCGAATGACCGATCGCTCGTGATAAAACTTCAGTGTATCCAGGGCATTCCCTATTTTATTG
>JAPLJS010000085.1 GCA_026388545.1 Deltaproteobacteria bacterium | reverse complement strand
AGAACACCATGCAGTTCTGGAACCGTGCCATTTTCTGGAGAAACAGGGGTTTGAGGTGACCTACATCCCTGTTGATGAATTCGGCGTTATTGATCCGGCAGACGTGAAGAAGGCAATTACAGGAAAGACAATCCTGATTTCTATCATGCACGCCAATAACGAGATAGGGACAATAGAGCCGATTGCTGAGATCGGTAAAATTGCAAGAGCGAAAGGCATATATTTTCATACCGACGCTGTACAGACGCTCGGTCACCTCCCGATAGATGTTAATGAAATGAATGTGGACATCCTCAGTGCCTCCGGGCATAAGCTCAACGGCCCAAAGGGCGTGGGAATCCTCTACGTAAAAAAAGGGATACGGATGCTCCCCTTCATGCATGGCGGTGATCAGGAACAGCAGCGCCGGGCATCCACACACAATGTGCCGGGAATCGTCGGTTTTGGAAAGGCCGTGGAATTGGCAAAGGCGGAGATGGGGAAAGAAACTAAGCAACTGACCTTCCTGCGAGACAAGTTGATCAAGGGTATTATTAGCACAATTGGATTTACCCGCTTAAACGGTCATCCGACACAGAGGCTCCCGAATAACGTCAATGTTTCCATTTCATATGTGGAGGGTGAATCCATGCTCTTAAATCTGGATATGGAAGGGATCGCCTGTTCAACGGGCTCTGCCTGCACCTCATCATCTCTGGAACCGTCCCATGTCCTGGCAGCCATCGGACTTCCTCATGAGCTTGCCCATGGGTCATTAAGATTCACCCTGGGGAGGCCGACTTCGGAAGACGACATCGTTTATGTCCTTGCGGTCCTGCCCGCTATCGTCGGAAAATTGCGTTCAATGTCTCCTCTCTACAAAAAGGAGGTTAAATAATGCAGTACAGTGAAAAGGTTATGGAGCATTTCAGGAATCCGAGAAATGTCGGTGAAATTGAAAACCCCGATGGGGTGGGAAAGGTAGGAAACCCCGTATGCGGTGATATTATGGAACTCACTATCAAGGTTGATGGCGGCATTATCACTGATGCAAAGTTCAAGACCTTCGGCTGCGGTGCTGCGATTGCCACGAGTTCCATGGTTACGGAACTGGTGAAGAACAAGACAATTGAAGACGCCTTGAAGATATCCAACCGGGCCGTTGCGGAAGCGTTAGGGGGACTCCCGCCCATCAAGATGCACTGTTCTGTTCTGGCGGAAGAGGCGTTAAAAAGGGCCCTCGATGATTATCGGATGCGGTCAACAAAATCCGCAACCGGCAAGGCTGCATAGAGGAACGCATAACTCCCCTGATAATTTCCCCCTTTTTGAAAGGGGGATACAGGGGGATTTTTCAGGCGATTATCAAATCCCCCCAGCCCCCTTTGCTAAAGGGGGAAAATATGGAGAGAATTTTCGTAGTAAAGGAAACATATGGGCAAAAAAGTTTTAGTAGCCATGAGCGGCGGCGTCGATTCATCAGTCGCAGCCATGTTGCTGAAAAATGAAGGGTATGATGTTTCCGGTGTGACCATGTGCTTTGGCATAACGGGAGGAGGAGATCGCGTAAGATGCTGCGGCGCTACCGCAGTCGATGATGCGAAAAGGGTCTGTAACCGGCTCAAAATTCCTCACTATGCTTTTGATTATGCGGGAGAGCTGGAGGAGAAAGTTATCGCTAAATTCGTCAGTGAGTATAAAAAAGGAAGGACACCGAATCCCTGTGTGGATTGCAATCGCTACCTGAAATTCGGGAGTCTTCTGGAAAAGGCGAAGGTGCTCGGTTTTGATTTCCTGGCGACGGGACATTATGCGGCCATTGAACGAAATGAAGCGGGTTATTGTCTGAAACGGCCGAAGGACAGAAAGAAAGATCAGACATATTTTCTCTATGCCATTCCCTACGAGGGTTTGGGGATCATACTGTTTCCCCTCGCCTCTCTGACCAAGGATGAAGTAAGGGAAATAGCGAAAAAAGCTTTCTTGCCTGTTGCGGAAAAACAGGAGAGCCAGGATATATGTTTTGTAACACAGAAAAACTATCAGGAGTTTCTCTTAGAGAGGGTAGGGGGATTGAAGCCGGGACCGATTGTGGATATGCAGGGGAACATTCTGGGCACGCATAGGGGAATTATATTTCACACTATCGGCCAGCGGGGAGGTCTGGGTATCAGTCATAAAACACCGTTGTACGTTGTGTCTATTGATCCCGATGAAAACCGTATTGTCGTCGGTGAAAAGAAAGACTTAAAGGCAAAGGGGCTTCTCGCCGGAGATATGAACATGCTTGCTGAATCCTGGCCCCGGCAGGTGTATGCAAAGATCAGATACCGGAAAAAAGAGGCGCCCTGCGATGTAACAGCCGAGAACGACAGGCTCAGAGTAATATTTGTCGAAGAACAGGAAGCAATTACCCCCGGTCAATCCGTGGTTTTTTATGAGAATGACCGTGTTCTGGGGGGAGGGGTTATCGAAGAGGTTTTACATGGAACTTGTTGAAAAGATCAACCGTTTAAGAAAAGAAAGAAATGCCGTCATTCTGGCGCACAACTACCAGATTCCCGAAGTCCAGGATATTGCGGACTACGTGGGGGATTCTCTGGGGCTGAGCATTCAGGCGTCAAAGACCACTGCGGATGTCATTGTATTCTGCGGCGTCTATTTCATGGCGGAGACGGCAAAGATACTTTCGCCGGAAAAGATTGTTCTCATCCCGGACAGGAAGGCGGGCTGTCCTATGGCGGATATGATTACCGCCGAAGAGCTCCGGAAATTAAAGGCAGAGCATCCAAAGGCGAAGGTGCTGTGTTATGTAAATACAACGGCTGACGTGAAAGCCGAGTGTGATGTCTGCTGCACTTCAGGGAATGCCGAGCGGATCGTCCGGGATGCTTTTCAGAAGGATGACGAGATCATTTTTGCTCCCGATCAGTATCTTGCCCATTATATATCAACCCAGGTAGGACGTGATTTTATTTCCTGGAAAGGGTATTGCCCCACGCATGTGAAGATACTGCCTGAAGATATTGCGATGAAAAGGGCGCTCTATAAGGATGCAGAAGTCATTGTGCATCCGGAATGTCCGGCCAGTGTTACCTCTCTGGCCGATAAGGTTTTCTCCACGGAAGGGATGTGCCGTTATGTCAGTGCATCGGAAGCAAAGGAATTTATCATAGGGACGGAAGTCGGCATTCTCCATCGGCTGAAGAAGGAGAACCCCGGGAAATTTTTTTATCCCGTATCGGAGCGGGCGACATGTCCAAACATGAAACTGACGACCCTGGAGAAGGTTTTGTGGTCTCTTGAGGAGATGCAGTATGAGGTGACCGTACCGCCGGAGATTACAGAAAAGGCGAAAAGAAGCTTGCAGATAATGCTTGATCATTAAGAAAACATTATGCGTCCCCCTTTGCAAAAGGGGGATACAGGGGGATTTTTCAAGCAATTATCAAATCCCCCCAGCCCCCCCTTTGCTAAAGGGGGGAACATACAGAGGGTATTTTCGTAATAAATAAAAAGCGGGACAGGAATTGATCCCTGGTCCGGTGAATTCCTGCCCCGCATTGGGAAAGCGAGCAATCTACAGCCCTTCTTGTGAACAAGGGATGTTTGCCCCGCTTTCTGTTTTAAGATTATCCTGTTGTAATCTTCTTGTCAAGACCAACAGGATCACGAAAGGAGTTACATAGTATGAGTAAAATCGATGCAAAATTAAAAATTGAAACCCTGGTCCTGCATGGAGGTCAGGAAGCGGATCCGACAACGGGAGCGCGGGCGGTTCCCATTTATCAGACAACCTCCTACCAGTTCAAAGACACCGAACACGCGGCCAATCTCTTTGGCCTGAGGGAGTTCGGCAATATATATGTGCGGCTGATGAACCCGACTACGGATGTTTTTGAGAAGCGGGTAGCCCTTCTGGACGGCGGCGTTGGGGGGCTGGCGGTGGCCAGTGGCCAGTCGGCCATCACCCTGGCGCTTCTCAATATCGCTCGCGCCGGAGATGAGATCGTTTCGGCGGACAACCTGTATGGGGGAACCTACAACCTGTTTCATTACACCTTTCCCCGTCTCGGGCTCACGGTCAATTTCGTCAAATCGAACGACCTCGATGCTTTTCAGAGAGCGATTACACCGAAAACAAAGGCGATTTACGCGGAGTCTATCGGGAATCCCAAACTCGACGTAGCCGACCTCGAAGGCATTGCCGGTATTGCACATAAAAATGGAATTCCCTTTGTTCTGGATAACACAGTTTCACCCTACCTGCTTCGACCCATTGATTTCGGGGTGGATATCGTTGTGTATTCGGCAACCAAATTCATAGGCGGACACGGAACATCGCTGGGTGGCGTAATCGTTGACTCGGGAAAATTTGACTGGACGGGCGGGAAGTTTCCCCTTATTGACGGGCCTGAACCGAGCTATCATGGGATCAACTTTGTGGAAGCCCTGAAACCCATGGGGAATATTGCGTACATTATCAAGGCCCGTGTGGCTCTCCTGCGTGACCTGGGGCCGGCACTCTCGCCGTTTAATTCCTTCCTCTTTCTCCAGGGCCTGGAAACCCTCCATTTGAGAATGCCGCGTCATTCCGAGAATGCCCTGGCCATGGCTGAGTATCTGGAAAAACACCCAAAAGTCACCTGGGTCAACTACCCCGGACTCAAGTCCTCTCCGGAACGGGAAAGGGCAAAAAAATACCTGCCGAAAGGAGCGGGGGCGATTCTCGGATTCGGAATCAAGGGTGGGGCAGAAGCGGGAAAGAAATTCATCGACTCTCTGGAGCTGATATCCCACCTGGCTAATGTAGGAGATGCAAAAACCCTGGCGATCCACCCGGCAACGACAACACACCAGCAGCTCTCAGCAGAGGAACAGTTAGCTACAGGTGTGACACCCGATTTCATTCGCTTGTCTGTAGGACTGGAACATATTGATGACATCATCGCTGATATCGAACAAGCCCTGGAGAAGGCATAATAGCAAGGAGGAAATAGCTATGGGTAACATATATTCAGATATTACCAAGACAATAGGCAAGACGCCCCTGGTGCGTCTCAACAGAATGGGGAAGGGATTAAATGCAGAGATTTTAGTAAAACTCGAATCCTTCAATCCTCTTTCCAGTGTGAAAGACAGGATCGGCGTCGCCATGATTGAGGCGGCGGAGGCAGCGGGGCTTCTGAAGAAGGATACGGTAATTATCGAACCGACAAGCGGTAACACGGGGATTGCCCTTGCCTTTGTCTGCGCCGCGAAAGGATATCGGCTTATCCTCACCATGCCCGATACGATGAGCCTGGAGCGGCGGCATCTGCTCTCCATTCTGGGGTCAGAACTGGTGCTCACGGAAGGGGCCAAGGGTATGAGGGGGGCTGTTGATAAGGCGGAGGAACTGGCAAAGGACTATAAAAACAGCTTCATACCCCAGCAGTTTAAAAATCCTGCTAATCCGGAGATTCACCGCCGGACAACAGCGGAGGAGATCTGGCAGGATACGGATGGCAAAGTTGATTATGTTATTTCAGGTATCGGCACCGGTGGGACGATTACCGGTATAGGTGAGGGCTTGAAAAAGAAAAAGCCGTCTATCAGAATGGTTGCTGTGGAACCTGCGGATTCACCGGTTCTGTCCGGCGGGAAAGCCGGTCCCCACAAGATTCAGGGGATTGGCGCCGGATTTGTCCCGGATGTGTTGAACAGGGATGTAATCGACGAAATAATCCAGGTGTCCCATGAAAATGCGGGAGAGATGGCCAGACGTATTGCGAAAGAGGAAGGCATCCTCGTGGGAATATCCAGCGGCGCCGCTCTCTGGGCCGCCCTTGAAGTGGCAAAACAGAAAGAGGCCGAGGGTAAAATGATCGTGGCCATTCTGCCGGATAGCGGGGAACGGTATCTTTCGACCTGGCTGTTTCAGAAGTAACCTCCGCATATCCCCCCTTTACGAAAGGGGGAGTTGGAAGAGTGTAAAGGATCATTAAGAATACTTGGCATGTGATTTTAAAATGAGTGAAATAATAAAAGAAACAATAAAGAGCAGTTCCATCGGTGTTGTAGAAACGCAATATTACACCTATGCTGAACAGGGCAAGGAACATAAACTGGAAAGCGGTGAGACGCTGGGACCGATTACCCTTGCGTATGAGACATACGGAATGTTGAATGCGGATAAATCGAACGCGATCCTGGCGCTGCATGCCCTTTCCGGGGATGCACACGCGGCAGGCGTTCACAGGGGCCAGGATAATACGGGCTGGTGGGACGATATGATCGGGCCTGGCAAGGCCTTCGATACCGACCGGTATTTCGTCATCTGTTCAAATGTCATCGGGGGCTGCAAGGGTTCCACGGGACCATCTTCAATAAACCCGGCGACGGGGAAACCCTACGCGTTGGATTTCCCCTTTATCACCATCGCCGATATGGTTCATGCACAGCGGCACCTCATCGATTTCTTAGGTATCGACAGACTGTTGTGCGTTGCAGGCGGCTCCATGGGGGGTATGCAGGTCCTCCAGTGGGTTGCCTCTTACCCGGAGCGGGTGCGGTCTGCCATCCCTATTGCCACGGCGCTGAAGCACTCTCCCCAGCAGATTGCCTTCAACGAAGTTATCCGGCTGTCTATCATGGCTGATCCTGCCTGGCGCGAGGGAAACTATTACGAGTATGGCCAGCCGGAGAAGGGGCTGGCAGTGGCCCGCATGATCGGGCACATCACCTTCATGAGTGATCAGTCCATGGAAGAGAAATTTTCCCGGCGGTTGAAGAGCGGCAGGTTCAGTTTCGGATTTGACCCTGATTTTGAAGTGGAGGGTTATCTGCACTACCGGGGGGCGAACTTTGTGAAACGCTTCGATGCCAATTCCTATCTCCATATTACAAAAGCGATAGATTACTTTGATCTGTCGGGGGGAAGACTCATTCCACACGGAAAGGAAATCAACACGCGCTTCCTGATCATTTCCTTTAAGTCGGACTGGCTCTATCCGTCCTACCAGTCGCAGGAGATAGTTCGTCTGTTGAAAAGGAGACACGTGGATGCAACATACTGCGAATTGAACTCCACTTACGGCCATGATGCCTTTTTAGTAGAGGTTGAAGAGCAGACAACCCTGATCAAACATTTTTTGGACAAGACCTTCAACGGGTACATGGTGGTGAGCAGTTATGTCATCTGAAGATATTCGTCTGGATCACCGTATCATATATTCGATCATTGAGCATAACTCCCGGGTTCTTGACCTGGGATGCGGCGAAGGCGATCTCCTGTATCCCCTCGTCCGGGATAAACAGGTCCGGGCCCAGGGTATAGAACTGAATGCTAAGGCCATTCAGGAGTGTGTCAAGAAGGGCTTAAGTGTTTTTCACGATGACATTGAGCACAGCTTGCGGGAATATCCGGATCATTCCTTCGATTACGTGATTCTGAACCAGAGCATGCAGGAAGTAAGAAAAGTGGATTGTGTCATCCAGGAGGCCCTGCGCATCGGCAGCAAGGTCATTGTCGGATTTCCCAACTTCGCCTATATCAAATCGAGGATCATGCTGTTTTTTCAGGGCAGGTCACCTATTACGGAATCATTGCCGTATCTATGGTTTGATACGCCCAACGTGCGTTTTTTAAGCATTACGGATTTCAGAGCTTTTTGTGCGGAGAAAAACATCCTGATAGAGGAAGCCCATTATCTTGGAGAAAAAGAAATTGTACGTTTCTGGCCGAATCTATTGGCCTTGAATGCTATCTTTGTTTTAATGAAAGGGAAGAATTAAGTAGTTCGTCCTGAAAAATGCAGGCTGAAACCCGCGTAAACATTGATACTGCTCTTTGAAAACTGAAGAAAGTTGTAGGATTTGGTTGTTTTTATCTGTGATTTATGCTATAAGCTACTGATATGAAAGTACAAATACCAGA
>JAPLJS010000084.1 GCA_026388545.1 Deltaproteobacteria bacterium | reverse complement strand
ACGACTTGCACCATTTTCCCGGCGCGAAATGGTTTAGCGGCGCGCGGTTGAATTTTGCAGAGAATCTTTTGCGCTATCGTGACGGTAATCTCGCATTTATTTTTAGAGGAGAGACACAGAAATCCTCCACAATGACGTATGCGGAATTGTACGACGCAGTCGCACGAGTGGCGAAATCGCTCCGCGCGATGGGAATCGCTCCCGGAGATCGTGTCGCAGCATACATGCCCAACTTGATGGAGACGGCGATTGCGATGCTTGCAGCGACGAGCATCGGCGCGACATGGTCTTCATGTGCAACGGACATCGGTCCGCAAGCCGCACTGGACAGGCTGGGACAGGTGCAGCCGGAAGTGCTTTTTACTGCCGACGGGTACTTTTACAAAGGAAAGCGTTTCGATACTCGCGAAAACGCGGCTCATGTCGCAAAAGGAATCCCCACGCTGAAAAAGGTCGTCGTCGTATCATATACATCGGACAAAGCCGACAGACATCGGCATGATTCCCAACGCGGTACACTGGGCTGATTTTCTCGCTGCAGAGGAAGGACTGCCCATCGAATTCGAGCAATTGCCGTTTGACCATCCGTTATATATCATGTTCTCATCGGGGACGACAGGAAAGCCCAAGTGTATGGTGCAAAGCGCGGGCGGCATTCTGATCAATCAGCTCAAAGAACAATTATTACACACAGACCTGAAACGCGAGGACAGAATCTTTTACATTACCTCGTGCAGTTGGATGATGTGGAACTGGCTGCTCAGTTCGCTCGCGGTCGGTGCAACAGTTGTCATCTACGACGGCAATCCGGGTTATCCCGACGCCGGAGCAATGTGGCAGATTGTGCAGGATGAAAAGATTACCGTATTCGGCACGAGCGCGACATACATTCACAACATGATCAAACAAAGGCTGAGACCGGGCAAGGACTACGATTTATCGTCGCTGAAAGAGATTTCGCAGACCGGGTCGCCCCTTTCCGCGGAAGGTTTTGAGTATGTTTATCGCGAGATTAAGCGTGATGTGCACCTCAATTCGATTTCCGGCGGTACGGACATCAATGGTTGTTTTGCCGCCGGTAATCCGGTCAGCCCGGTTTATGCGGGAGAAGTGCAGGGACGAGCGCTTGCAATGAAAGTCAATGCATACAATGAAACCGGAAATCCGATCTATGACCGGCAGGGCGAACTGGTCTGTGAAGCTCCCTCGCCCTCTATGCCGATTTGCTTTTGGAACGATCCGGAGGGGAGCAAATACCGCGATGCCTACTTTGACTTTTTCCCCAATAAGGATGTCTGGAGACATGGCGATTACATCGTCATCGACAGCAAAACCGGCGGCGTATCATTCTTCGGACGTTCGGATGCGGTGCTCAAACCTTCCGGTGTGCGCATCGGCACGTCGGAAATTTACAGTGTCGTGCAGCGAATAGACGGAGTAATGGACAGTCTGGTGATCGGGCAGAACTGGGATAACGATCAGCGCATCGTCCTTTTCGTTAAACTTGCCGATGGTGTGACGTTGGCAGACGAGTTTAAGGGAAAAATTCGAATCGCTCTGCGGGAGAATGGTTCACCCCGGCATGTACCCGCCGAAATCATTGCAGTACCGGATATTCCGTACACTTTCAGCATGAAAAAAGTAGAAAGCGCGGTGACGAATCTGTTCAACGGCAGACCGGTGACGAACCGGGATGCGTTAATAAACCCCGAGTCGCTGGATTACTTCGAAAGACTGTTACCGCAGTTACTGGGCTCACCGATCAGGGTGTCTTGAAATGCGGCTTCTCGCAAAATAGTGAATGACCGTTGATAACCTGATAAAAGTGCTGGGATTTGAGGTATCGGAATAACGACCGCCAAGTTTCAGGTACTGGATGTAAACCTATAACCTGGGCTGATCATCACATTGATCGGATATCGGCCCATTAAATAATGGAGGAGCATATGTTAGAAAGATCACAGGAAGAAGCGAAAGAGTGGGTGGCCAAGGCAATAACTTTTTACACAAATTCCGGTAAAGAGATCGCTTTGGCTGAGTTTACAAATCAAAAAGGACCTTTTATTCAGGACGAAATGTATATTTTTGTGTTGAACACCGAAGGGAACATGGTAGCACACGGAGTCAATGAAAAATATACGGGTCAAAACTTCATTGGCCTCAAAGATTCTGAAGGCAAGAAGTTTATCCGAGAGATCCTTGATGACGCCAATACGAAAGGCAGTGGCTGGACCGATTACGAATGGTACAACCCGGTAACAAAAAAGACGATGCCTAAGATTGTGTATTTTGAGAAGGTCGATGACCTGATCTTTTGTAGTGGAGCCTACATAGAGGATTGGTTACCCCTTATTTCTTATAATCTTCAATTCTTATCACAAAGAAAGGGTATGAATTCGTAGGCAAAGGTGAAGAAAGGCGGGGATTGAAGGGTACTCTCCGTTCAATCCCTGAATTTCATAATTAATCTTAATTGATCATTGAAAATGGAGGAACAGGCCTGGAAAATCACCACAATAAGCGAAAGGAAGTGGCATCAATAAAGAACGACGTGGGACAAGTCAAAGTAGCTTAGGCAGTCCTGTAAAAAATCTTTTTATTTTCCTCTGCGTATATTCACTCATAGTGCTCTCTCTAAAGGAGTTTCTTAAGATTCAGCTCCACTGATTAAAAAATTGTTACAGGTTTGTTTGCTCCTTCCTGTTATCCACAATTCGGTAGAGACATAAAAAAAGTTGATGATATCAAATGGCAAGCAGTATCTGATGAACTATATTCCAATTGACATCTTAATGGGTATCCAGTACGTTTGCATCCGTTAACAGGTCTCGTAACCAATACTACCCGTCTTTCTTTTTAGCCGACACTGTTAGTCATTATAAAGGGGCATCATGTGGAAGATCCATCCAGAACAAATCAAGAACTGCTCGAAGAGAATTCCTTCTTAAGGCAGAAAATCCAGGAACTCGAACAATCGGAATCAGAACGCAAGCGCACCGAGGAGGCGCTGCGGAAGAGCGAGGAGAAGTACCGCCTGTTGATCGAGAACAGCCACGACATCATCTATACGCTCACCGCAGATGGCGTATTCACCTTCGTCTCTCCTGGTTGGACCGCCCTCCTGGGGCACCCGGTAACGCAGGTAGCTGGGCAACCATTCCAGCCATTCGTCCATCCGGATGATCTTGCGGGGTGCATGGTATTCCTGCAGAGAGTGATCGAGACGGGACAACGACAAGAGGGCGTCGAGTACCGCGTGCGGCACATCGACGGCTCATGGCGCTGGCACACCTCAAGTGCTGTTCCTTTGAGGGACGAAGCCGGCACGATCATTGGTTTTGAGGGCACCGCCAGGGACATCACCGCCCAGAAGCAGGCGGAGGAAGAACTGCGGGAGAACGAAAGGAAGTATCGATCTCTCTACCAGGAATTCCGCGCTATTCTGGATGCCATTCCCGCATCTGTCCTGCTTTCACCGGATTTGAGGATCGTTTGGGCAAATGAAAGGGCTGCTGCGGACATGAATATAAGCCTGTCGGATTTTATCGGTCAATACTGCTACCAAGCCCGACATGCGCGATCAGAACCCTGTGAAATATGTCCGGTGCGGGGGTGTTTCACTTCCGGAAAACCAACATCAGGGGAATCCATAACTTCCGACGGCAGGATCTGGGAGGTACACGCTTCCCCCCTCTTTGGTGATCATGGGGAGGTGACAGGCGTGATTGAGGTGGCTCGCGATATCAGCGAGCGCAAACAGGCGGAGGAGGCGCTGCGGGAATCACAGCAGATCATCGAAGGGATTATCAACGCGATACCCGTGAGGGTATTCTGGAAGGACAAGAATCTCGTTTACTTAGGCTGTAACGCGGTATTCGCCCACGATGCGGGATTTGCCGATCCGAAGGACATCATCGGGAAAGATGATTACCAGATGGGGTGGCGTGATCAGGCGGAATTGTATCGCGGCGATGACCGCCAGGTCATCGAGAGCGGCTGCTCCAAGTTTCTCATCGAAGAACCCCAGACGACCCCCGAAGGGAACACCATCACGCTTCTTACGAGCAAGATACCTCTGCTCAGTTCTAAGGGGGAGATCAGTGGCGTACTCGGAACGTATATGGACATCACCGAGCGCAAGCGGGCGGAGGAGGCGCTCAGGGAGAGTGAACAGCGGTTGCATAGTATTATCAATGGTTCTCCGATCCCGACCTTTGTCATAGGGAAGGACCACCGGGTCATCCATTGGAACAAGGCGCTGGAAGAAATAAGCAGTATCAAGTCTGAGGAAGTAGTAGGTACCTGTACGCACTGGAGGGCCTTTTACAATGTAGAGAGGCCCTGTATGGCAGACTTGCTGGTGGATGAGGCTGTTGAGTTGGTTCCCCAGTGGTATTCCGGCAAGTATGTCAAGCCTCCGTTGATTGAAGATGCGTGTGAGGCCACGGATTTTTTCCCTGCCCTGGGGGAGAATGGGAAGTGGTTGCGCTTTACTGCCGGTGCAATCCGGGATTCAAAGGGGATTGTTCTTGCTGCCATCGAAACACTGGAGGACGTAACCATCCGCAAGCTGGCGGAGGAAAAGTACAGGAACATATTTGAAAACGCCGTCATGGGCATATTCCAGGCCACTCCCGAGGGACGCATCATAAGCGCCAATCCCGCTTTTGCCAGGCTCCTTGGATATGAATCTCCGGAGGAGGTAGTGAACACGGTCACAGATATGGCCCGACAAATGTATGTCAATCCTGAACGATGCTCCGAGCTTCTCAATCTCATGAATGAACAGGGAACTATTCAGGGACATGAAATCCAGTTTTTCCGGAAGGACAGAAGCATCGTATGGACGAATATGAGCGGACGCGCTGTTCGTGACAACAGTAAAAAGTTGCTTTACTATGAGGGCACTATCCAGGACATCACGGACCGCAAGCTCCTTGAATCCCATCTCAGTCATGCCCAGAAAATGGAGGCCATCGGAACACTTGCCGGGGGAATTGCCCATGATTTCAACAATATCCTCAGCGCCATCCTGGGCTACACCGAAATGGCGCTCGGAGCAATGGACAAGAACAGTCCTCTCCGGCGTTATCTTGATCAGGTTTATAAGGCCGGAGAACGGGCAAGAGACCTGGTGAAACAGATCCTCGACTTCAGCCGCCAAAGCGATCAGAAACCGCGCCCCTTGAGAGTCAGTCCTATTATCAAGGAAGTGCTGAAACTCCTCCGGGCATCTCTGCCCACGACAATAACGATTCGTCAGGACATTCAATCCGACCTGGACACGGTTTTCGCCGATCCCACGCAAATCCATCAAATAATGATGAATCTCTGTACCAACGCGGTCCATGCCATGCGTGAAAAAAAAGGCGAATTGAATATCCGTCTCGTCCCTGTGGAAATTAAGGACAGTGATGCTTTAAGCATTCAGCATGGCGTTACTCCTGGAATGTACCTTAAACTCACAGTCAGCGACACGGGACACGGTATAGATCCCGTTATTGTGGAGCGAATCTTCGATCCTTTTTTCACTACAAAAAAGCAGGGGGAAGGAACCGGTTTAGGACTTTCCGTGGTATACGGCATCATAAAAAGTTATGGCGGCACGATTAACGTAAAAAGTGAGGTGGGGAAAGGAACCGAATTCCGCGTGCACCTGCCTCTATTGGTGGATGCGGAAGGGGAACGGGAAGAAAAGGTTGCAGCGCATATCGTCGGGGGAGAAGAATGTATCCTTTTTGTGGACGATGAGGAAGCTCTCGTTAACCTTGGAAAAGACATGCTGACCGGCCTGGGGTATCAGGTTGTCGGAAGGACGAGCAGCCTGGAAGCCCTGGAACTCTTTCGGTCCCGGCCCGACCGGTTTGACCTTGTGATTACCGACATGACTATGCCGAACATGACAGGGATCGAATTGACCCAGGAAATCATGCGTATCCAGCCCGGCATACCGGTAATCCTCTGCACGGGATTCAGTGAAGCGATCACACCGGAAAAGGCGAAGGCTCTCGGTCTAAGGGAGTTTATTATGAAGCCCATCATTAAGAATCAGATTGCTTCAGCCATCCGGCAGGTGCTGGATAAAAAGGAATGATGAGGAACAGTGTCGCATGGGAAAAGTTTTGATCATCGACGACGACCGTCTCAATTCAGAAATGCTGCGCGACATGATCATTACTATGGGGCACGAGGTCGCCTGTGCCTTCACGGCAGAAGAGGGTCTTAAGGCAGCTTTATCTCATAGCTTTGATGTTGTTTTTCTGGATGTGCAGCTCCCTGACGGTAACGGGCTGATGTTATTGCCTGATATCCATACGACGCCTTCCGCCCCTGAAGTGATCATCATCACGGGGTACGGCAGTCCTGATGGCGCAGAGCTGGCGATAAAAAACGGCGCCTGGGATTTCATCGAAAAACCTTTAGTAAGAAACATGATTGAACTGCCTTTAGTACGTGCCCTTCAGTACAGGGAGGTAAAAAAAGGGAAAGGAACACCCCTGATACTGAAACGGGAGGGCATTATCGGCAGTAGTGCAACAATGGAAGCCTGTATGGAACTTGTCGCCCAGGCGGCTGCCAGCGATGCCAACATCCTTATCACCGGTGAAACCGGGACCGGCAAAGAACTCTTTGCCCAGGCAATTCACAACAACAGTTCACGGTCAGGCATGGCCTTTGTTACTGTCGATTGTGCTTCCCTTCCTCCTACTATCATCGAGAGCATCCTCTTCGGTCATGAAAGGGGCGCCTTTACAGGAGCGGACAGACACCGGGAGGGCCTGATAAAACAGGCCGACGGCGGTACCCTTTTTCTCGATGAAGTGGGTGATCTTCCCCTTTCCGCTCAGAAATCCTTCCTCCGGGTTCTGCAGGAGCATCGTTTCCGCCCCCTGGCAGCTAAACGGGAAGTTACAAGCGAATTCAGGGTAATTGCTGCAACCAACCGTGACCTCAACACAATGGTTCAGGAGGGTAAATTCAGAGAAGACCTCTTCTTCCGTCTGCGCGTTATTACCCTTGAAATGCCACCGTTGAGAGAACATCCCGGAGACATCAAGGAAATCACATTTTATTATGTGAATAAAATCTGTAAGCGGCACGGCACGGAGGCAAAAGGTTTTTCCCCTGAATTCATCGAGACCATTTGTGCCTATGACTGGCCCGGGAATATCCGCGAACTGGTCAATGCCCTGGAAAGTGCTCTCGCGGCGGCACTTCACGAACCTATCCTCTATCCCAAACACCTTCCCACGCACCTTCGCGTCCATTTGGCCCGGAACGCTATACATAAAAAGGAAGATGTCATCATGCCTTCCGCGAAAATGTGCACTCTGAAGGAACGCCGGGAATCTGTTTTCGCCAGGGAGGAACGGCAGTATCTTCAGGAACTGATGAATATGACGGGGGGAAACATCGGGAAGTCCTGTGAGATATCCGGCCTACGCCGGGCACGACTGTACCAACTTATCAAAAATCACGGGATTGAAATACCCGATTAATGTAACCCGTCACTTCCGAAAAGTTGTCTAAAAAAACTGGACAAGTTCCATTTTATTCAGACTTGTTCTGGTATTATCAGACAAACCGCTACCTGTCATTAATCCTCAATACTTTCTAACTACCCGTAATCATGTAATATGTATCAGGCAGCACCAATGGCATGATTGTTGCCCTCTGCTTGCACAGCTAATTCTAAGGAGAGCATTCCGGAACATGACAGTGCTTATCTATTCAATAAAGACGAAGGGCGCAGGAGAACGGATTTTACAGGTCATCGAAACGGTAGTTTCAGAGGGGAATGTAGATATTTACCGGTCCATCGATGCATTGTCAAGAGGGCTTCGCCAGCCACGGAACGACATGACTATCGCTCTTCTCCTTGCCTCTTCCAAAGAGGATCTTCTCGATCTCCTGTCCATCCGGGACCTTCTGTGGGACATGAAGATCATTCTTGTTTTGCCCAACAGTGATCCGGATACGGTTGCGAAAGGTCATATGCTGAAGCCGAGATTCTTGAGTTATTGCGACAGTGATTTCGTTGATGTTGCCGCCGTTCTCAGCCTCATGATCAGGAATCTGGGTGCCGACAAAAACCTCGACCTCCACACATAAAGGAGCGAGGAAAACGTGAATAGTTTATCAATAATAATTTTTTAAGGAGAACAGGATACATGAAGAAAAGGACGCTTGGTTTTAAACTGGTTGCGGGAGGTATCATTGCTGTGTTGATTCCTCTCCTGGTCGTGGGGATCTTTGCCACGGTGAAGGCATCGGGTGCGCTCGAGGAAGCCGCAAAGGATCGCGCAATGAAAGGCGCCGGCAAACTTGCCGACATGGTGCAGGAGGTGCTTGCTGTTGAGCTCAAGGTCGCCGGTGAACTTGCCATAAGCAGTGAAGCGGTAAATGCCGCTAACACTATCGATGGTGAAACGATGAGCGGGAAGCTTACCGAGGCTATGGCGAAATTCGGGAAGGATTATGAAGCGATGATGGTAACCGATGCAAATGGCATCGTTGTCTCCGATGGTAACAATGGTGATTACAAAGGTCTCTCTCTTGCGGACCGGGGCTATTTCCAGAATGCCAGGGGTGGAAAGGCGAATGTGGGCGCCGTCGTCAAATCGAAAAAAACAGGGAATCCCATCGCCACTGTCTGTGCGCCCATTACGAAAGATGGGACATTTATTGGTACGGCCGTCATTGCCCTTAAAATTGATTATCTTGCAGATAAAGTGACGGCAAAAATGGGGCAGACAGGATACGGTTTTATGATTGACCAGACAGGACTCATCATTGGGCATCCGGATAAGGCCAACATCCTGTCACTGAATATTACGACATTAAGCGGCATGGAAGAGATCTCTAAAATGATGACCGCGAAACAGACGGCGGTTCAGGATTACATCTATAAGGGAACAAAAAAGATCGCCGGATTCGCGCCGGTAGAACTCACAGGGTGGAGTGTCTGTGTAACACAGGATGCGGGCGAGTTTATGGCGGCGGCCCATTCAATACGCAATTTCATCGCAATAGCCAGCGTTATTTTCCTTGTCATAACCATTATAGCTGTCGCCTTTTTTGCCAGGCGAATTTCCTCACCGATCCAAAACGCCGTGGACCAGATGGGCGAAGCGGCTCATCAGGTTGCCGCCGCATCGAGTCAGGTTGCTGCTGCCAGCCAGAGCCTTGCCGAAGGGTCATCCGAACAAGCCGCAGCAATCGAGGAAACTTCGTCTTCGCTTGAGGAAATGTCTTCCATGACAAAGCAGAATGCGGGGAATGCCTCCCAGGCAGACAGCCTCATGAAGGAGGCAAACCAGGTCATCCAGAAGGCGAATGGCTCCATGGAAAGCCTGACCAGATCGATGGGAGAAATATCCGCAGCCAGCGAGGAGACATCAAAAATTATAAAAACAATTGACGAAATTGCTTTCCAGACCAATCTTCTGGCGTTGAATGCCGCGGTGGAAGCAGCCCGGGCAGGAGAGGTGGGAGCCGGCTTTGCTGTGGTGGCTGAAGAGGTGAGAAACCTGGCGAAGAGGGCGGCCGATGCTGCAAAGAACACATCAGGGTTAATTGAAGGCACGGTGAAGAAGATAAAAGATGGCTCTAATCTGGTGGTAAAAACCAATGAGGCATTTGCCGAAGTGGCCGTCAGTGCATCCAAGGTGGGTGAACTTGTTGGCGAGATCGCAGCTGCATCGCAGGAACAGGCTCAGGGGATCGACCAGATCAACAAGGCCGTAGCGGAAATGGACAAGGTGACGCAGCAGACGGCAGCCAATGCCGAAGAGTCTGCTTCTGCATCCGAGGAAATGAATGCCCAGGCGGAACAGATGAAACATATATCCTCCACGCTGGCCATTATCATTGGCGGGAGTGCAAACGGCGCCGGTAATGGCAGCAGTGAGAACATCCCGGTGAAAAAGGGAATACGCGGGGTTATAAATGCAGTTACCGCTAAGAAAGGAACAGGTAAGGGGATTGTACCCTATAACAAAGGGAGAGGAAGCCGAGCCGACCAGGTGATCCCTATGGATGAGGGGCAATTCAAGGACTTTTAATGATACGCTGTATGTTAGAATGAAGGAGGGGATTTCCCCTCCTTCAAAGTTTTCAAAATCCTTATTGATGCTCAGAAGTGCTGTTTTTTATGAATATGAATTCCCGAAGAATAAAGTATTAGGGTAGTGGAGGATACGAAATAATGACAGAATTAATGAAAACAACAGACCGGGGTGAAAAAAATATCGCTGACCGGGAGGGAAAGTACCTGACCTTTTCTCTGGCGGCGGAGGAATACGGAATTGGTATCCTGAAGGTCAAGGAGATCATCGGGATGATGGCGATCACCACTATGCCCCAGGCGCCAGTGTATGTCAAAGGGGTTATTAACCTTCGGGGTAAGGTCATTCCCGTGGTTGATCTCCGGCTCAAGTTCGGTCTGGAGGAAGCAGGATATACGGATCGCACCTGTATCATCGTCGTGGAGATCAAGACGGATACCGGTAATGTACAGATGGGGATCGTGGTGGATGCGGTATCGGAGGTATTAAACGTCAAAGAAGCCGATATTGAAGACACGCCGACCTTCGGGGTCGCTATGAGGACGGATTACATCCTTGGCATGGCAAAAGCGGGAGGCGGGGTCAAGATCCTTCTCGATATCGAAAAAGTGGTGAGCGCCCGGGAGACGGCAAGTATGTGTGAGGCAGCGTAAGACCACCATCCGGTTTATGTGTTTCCTCCATGATAGAGAGACAACCGTTAACCATTGAAGCCGGACAGGCGATTATTTATATGATCGAGGGGTAAACATCCGGCTGCAGCATCGGGGAAGGGTTGGGATACCCCCCTTTTTCATGACATAGTCCTTGTTGATTCTATTGTTTCAGATATTCCTCAAAATCCTGCTTCAACTGGGGAATCAGGATAGCTCCCTTGAAACTCAGGGGAATCCTGGCAAATCGGACATAATCAGGACGGCTTCCTTTTGAAACCTTGCTGAAGGCCTTCTCAATGAAGGTTGCCTTTAATTCTTCTTCTCTGTGGGCGATTTCTTCATTAAGCTCTATGGTAACACAGCAACTGTCGTCATGTTCGCTCTTAATACGAAGCCCTATGACGGCTAGCTTGAACTGATCGGGATGCAGTGTGAAATCCTCAACAAGAAACCGGGATAAATCGGCGGCAATCTGTTCATAGGAATAGTTGGCGCCGCCCCGGATCAGCAGGGCCGTGTCTCTTGTCACCCAGTAATAATCAAGACAACCCGCCGTTCCCTGCAGGGCAAAACCGATATCCCGGAGTCCACTGTACCAGCCTTCCCTGAATACCTTTTTTGTGGCTTCATCCTGTCCCACATACCCCGTCATCAGATTTGCGCCCCGGGTAATCAGATAGCCCGGTTCACCGATCCCGCAGGATTCCATATACCCTTCCTGCCCCGGTTCTATGGCTCTGACGATTTTCACCTTCGTAAAGGGAGGGTGATCTCTTCCAATATAATAACCCACCTGTTTCTCGCCCCGGAACTCATGACTCCAGCCCGCTTCAAATGCCGATTTTGCTTCTTCTTCCGTCATCGCAATCGGGGTTGCCATGACCTGAAGACATGTTTCGGTTGAGCCGAACCGGACGTGAGGATAGCGGCGGCTGAACTTCAGAATCCGGTTGACGGTTGTCGGTCCAACGGGTGCCGAGCCTATGAGAATTTCCGTTTGGTGCAACGCTTCCATCAAGTCGTTTTGGTTGACGGGAAGGTGCGATGTTTCGATAAGACCTTGCAGAAAGTCGATATGGCGGGGAACCATTGCTGCAACGAGTGAACCCCGCTTCTTGCGGGCAACTTCCGTCACTATCTTCCAGTAGAGTGTTGAATAACGCTGAACCAGGTGAATGATCGCTCCCTTTCGTCGCATGCCCCAGTCGGACAGGGCCGATGAGTTGGTATGATGCAGGGGATTTACCAGCAAGAGATCGAGGGGAGTGGAATCCGGCAGACTGAAATATTCCTCAAAGGTCAGCCGGTTTGCCAGATAACTTCGATGAGACAGGCTTACCCCTTTGGGAAGACCGGTGGAACCGGCGGTAAAGATGATCATTTTTTCATCTTCGTAAGATGAGGAAGGGGGAGTCCAGGAAGCGGCAGGCTCATATTTCTCGATGCCTTCAACAGGGGAAAATGTTTTTCCTGAAAGGCTGGTTTTGATTTCCTTAATCCTCTCGCTGAAACCCCGGTCGTACAGAAAGAGTTTTGAACGGGTCACTGCGGCTTTGTAAATGAGGCGATCGTTATCATCCGCCTGCCAGTTTATTGTTACCGGAACACAGCCGGTGAGAGCTGCTGAAAGTCTGAATATAATATCATATGGGCTGTTCTCAGAGAAGCCATGAATGATCCGGTCGCCCTTTGATAACCCCTGGTCAGCGAGGTATGCCGCTCCCAAACAGGCAAGATCCCAGAACTCTCCCCTGGACAAGATTCGTTTCTTTATGTCGTCTTCTTCGTAAGTATAATAGCAGAGAAAGGGTTGAGTACGGTCTGCAAAGGCTGCCCGGTATTCTTCGATGGGGTTGGCATAGAGACACATCTCATGGATGGATGCGCCTGTAGTCAGGGTATACAGGTTATTGTTACGCATCATATGTTTTTTCCATTGATATTATGGCGTTAGGTAGTATTTACGTTTTCATAATTTCCTTCTTTCGTCAAGGGTTAATTAGGTCGACACCTGGAGCTTCCCTGGGTTTCCGCTTTCTCAAGGAAAGATCCATCGGTAATTATAATAATCATCGCATACTGCACTCTGGAGATAATGGCTTGATTGTGTTCACTCTATGTTGGAATCGGTTCATTGACGACAGGATGCTTTTTTTGCACGTTGACCCTGTGCTTCATGGCATGTGCCTTTTCCAATGCTTTGGCCGCATCGTTTTTTTCGTAGAAGGAACAGGGTTCGTAGCTCCATCCTTTCGCCAGCCGTTCTTCCTCCTTCTTCAAGGTAAAAAAGGTGAACCTGCCGATAAGTGGCGCGATGAGCCTTGTTTTCCATCCAAATGTGGCATAGATATCCTTCAGGAGCTTATCTGCCTTCGTGGCAATACGTTCATCGTTGCGATACCATTTCCTTGTGGCCCAAACGGCGCCGGCATACGTTGAGCGCAAAGGGAAGACCTCCCAGGCGAAACGGTCCCGGATGCGCCGGGGATGATCCTTATGCATCTGCCACCCCTTCAACAGAACCCGTATCAAGCGAAGCAGACTGGGGCCGTTGACCTTAAAGTCACGCCAAAAGGCCTCAAGAATATATTTCTCTTCCTGCCCGCCGTTGATATGCTGATGACGGTAATTGAAGCGATATTGTCCGTGGGTATCGGCATCGGGTAATTCTGATTCCGGTAACAGCGTGCCCTCCTGCTTGTGCTTTTCATACAGGGGTGTCCCTGAAATGGGTGTGTAAAGCATAAACTGGTGAAAAACCGTTTCATGTCCGATGGCATAATCGATGATCGCATCCATATTTTCGGGTCTGTGGTCTTCGAGACCGATGATCGATGATCCCAGGACGCGGATACCGTGAGACTGCAGGAGCTTCACCAGGGCGAGTGTATCAACCCCATTGAGCTTATTGTAATTGCTGCCTTCCCCTTCCAGCCCCATCCATATCCAGCCGATACCCAGCCCCACCAGTTGATCAATCGTATAGGATTGCAGAACCCGTGCGGAGCTGAACACGGATATTGCCCAGCTTTTATTGTTGGCCTCCATCAGCTCAAGGAGCCTCAACGCTCTTTTCTTGTGGAGGAGAAAGTTTTCGTCCAAAGTAAAGAAGGATCGAACATTAAGCTTCTTTTCAATTTCGCACATGACGTTAAATAGTTCATCACCTGTTTCGTAGAAATTAATGAAATGCCCCTTACCGCCGAATAATGCCGATGTTGAGCAGAAGTTGCACCCAACCGGGCAACCGACGGAGGGAATCAGGATCGCCGCAGTACGGCCGGGTCTATTGCCAAGACTGACACCCATGATCCTGCCGCCAAACCCTGAAATGGCCAGTGGGTGTTTTATAGGCGCTGTGTCATCCTGCCCGAGATATCGCTGAAACCACCGGATGCCCTCGCCACGGACAATACGGTCCGCATCGATCATCTGCTCGACCCCTTCTTTATTGGTGATATGTCCGCCGATGACAATCGTGGCTGTGGGCTGATACTGCCGGATCAGCTCACACATCTTCTTAACCTTGCCGATATTCGGAATGATTGCGCTGATACCGATGATATCATAGGTATGATGCCGAATTTCCTCGATGAAACGTTCAAGGGTTGAAAAATCCAGTATTGTACAGGGGGCTTTGAGATTGGCATGAATCATCATCAGACCGAAGGTGCGATGAAACATACGCAGAGAAAACCCTCCCTGGACACGAGTTACTTGATTCTGATATAGTTCCATCGGGTTGATTGTGCGACTCCCGTACTCGTCATCCTGGGCGTAGGGTCCGAAAACACTGGTTAGCAGAACACGGGCACGGGTTCCGAGGGGGTGGACGGGATGGCTAAGGTGGGAACGATTAAGCATGTTTTTCTCCTCCGTAATGGGATCAGATATTTGGTATGGAGGTACCTTAAAAAATATATTGACGGAAAGAAAGCTATAAGTATCTGTTTTACAATACTTTTACAAAACGGAAGAGGGTGGAACAGGGAAGGGAAATTGACATGATTAGTTATGTCATATAGGTTATGAATAATTATGAAACAGGCGAGATGGTTTTTTCATCCAATTTTTGTCTTCGTCCTCTCAATGGTTGCACTCGTGTGCTCCCTCTTTTTATATATCTATTGGTACGTCGGGATAAGCGAGGGGCTCAAAACGGTCAGCTATCGTTACAACCTCGATCCAAACCAATTTTTTGAGGCCAGACCCTGGGTTGTCATCCTCGTCCTGTCGCTGCTGGTCGGCATCATTCTGGCAGGGATTCTCATCATCTTTATTTATAACCTGAAAACCCTCCAGCTCTATCGCCTGCAACAAACTTTCATCAACAACTTCACCCATGAGCTTAAAACTCCGGTTACCTCCCTGAAGCTTTATCTGGAAACCTTTACCAAGTATGAAATCCCTCATGTTGAGCAACTCAAATATATCAGTTTCATGCTTCAGGATGTAGAACGTCTTTCAAGCAATATCAACAGTATCCTGAATCTTGCCCGGATCGAGAGCAAGGTTTACGAAGGGGAATTCACGAACGTCGACCTTGTTGAGCTGATTCAAGGATTTCTTGCTAGTAACCACCATATCTTTCGAGGATGTGACATCCATATCGAGAACCCCTCGGGGAAGGAATTCTATCAGCCCGTCATCATATCCCTGTTTGAGATGCTCCTGATGAATATCCTGACCAATGCCATGAAATACAATAATTCCGGTAGACCTTGCATCAACATCACCTTCAAGGAGGGGGAGAATGTTCTGCTGATTCGCTTCAGGGACAACGGGATCGGTATCGATAAGGAAGAACGGAAAAAAATATTTAAGAAATTTTATCAGAGCCGACACCACGATGAGCATACCCTTGTAGGAGGAAGCGGCATAGGACTCTATCTAGCTCAGCACATAGCCAGACTCCATCACGGAAAGATCGTCGCGGAGAGCGACGGGGTGGGAAAAGGATCTGTTTTCACAGTGACATTATCCTTATAAACCGAAAAGGAACAATCATGAAAGATACTCTGCAAAAACGCATCCTCATCATCGAGGATGATGAGCATATCGCCCAAGGCCTGAAACTGAATCTCTCCCTTCAAGG
>JAPLJS010000083.1 GCA_026388545.1 Deltaproteobacteria bacterium | reverse complement strand
TACGGCTGTTTGCCCATTGTTGCAAAACAGCCCTGTCTTCTTCCGTACATTTCGGTATAATGGCTTTCTTGGGCATGGCTCTTCCTCCTTGCCCATGACAATACATCATAACGGTTATTATTGCAAGTAAACACTAGCATCATTTTTAAAATAAACATTCTGCGAAATAAAATTATCCCAGACTCTTTATAATGATCAGTTATTGGAAGGGCTTTCGTTCGACTAACTGTCCAACCTTAACCCTTTTTATCCCTTCCGAGGCGCCTTCTATCGTTACCCATGCGCTATCTGCCTGTATCTGATCTGTTACGGTAAACTCGACAGGCAATTTAAACATAGTGCAGGTTGTTTTTTTAGTTCCGGTCACGGGATCCTCATCCTCCAGTTCTTCAAAGGTATAGACGATCAACTTTGAACCTGGCTTGAGCCCCATCTTTTCGCCGATATTTAAGCCGGCGATCTTCTCCTTTCCATCAGGGCTGATTCTTAATTGCCGTATATAACCTTTTACCGTGAACCATTTGGAGAGTTTTGGCCGCGCGGTGTCCAATCCTCTGGATGCAGCCTTCTTGATGCCGCCGATTACGGCATCGTAATCGAGCTTGGGGGCATTGCCGACAAATTGTTTACCGCTAACTTTATCTGAAAAGACAACTTCCCCTGTTTCCACGTCAAGCATTCTCAAAGTAACTTCTGTGCTGATAGTCCAGCCTTCCAGTGCCTCCAGAGTTGTCGCTACGACAGCACCTATAAGCACACCCGCAAGCGCAGTGCCGGTGTCTTCAGTTCGTCTAGCCGCTATCCTGCCTGCATCTCGAGACCCTGTTTTAGCGGACTCATAGGTCTTGTATGATAACTCCACATTATTGATGGAACCGGTTACGATGTATTTAACGCCCGCGAATTTTCCGATGACGGCAAGACTTGCTTCATCGACAAGTCCGGAACGCTGGAACTTATGTTCGGACATGATCTTTTCCATTTCTTTTCTCGTAAAGACCTTAGTGCCTCCCAGATTGACCAGATCATCCATGACCCCGTCTTCAATACTCTCCGTGAGTTTTGCATTGATTTGTCTTTGCGTTTCCTCAGCATCTTGCTGAAACCATGTATTCTCCTTTGCACCCCAGACAGCACCTGCTCCTCCAGGGGCTATGCCGATTGCAGCCCCGCCTACGGAAGTCTTTTGACCTGAACCCACAATATGGGACTGTATGACACTGATATTCTCAAAGGGGGTATTGTTGGTAAAATTGGCCACGGCGACCTTTGGGAAGGCGGACTCATAGGCAAAACGGCATGCTTTCGGCACAACATCTCTGGGTCCTTTATCGATAGTATATGCCGTCGGATCGACCGTTGGAACAGTAGCGCAGGAAACTAAAATAAATGAAACAACAAGAAGTAATGCGTATTTCTTGAACACAACGTCACCCTCCAGTATTTGTTAATCTTCTAAGGAGTGGGGTGAGAAATTTACTGCTATGATTATTTTATCTGCTCCGTTAGTTTTTGCCGGTTCTTGACAGCCAAAGATACCCTGCTAAGAGCGAGAGTAATATTTTCATCCGGCTTTCCTATCAGCTTATCAGCCTGTTTATAGAGGTTCAACGCGGCCTCCGCATCTCCCCGGCTTTCAGCACATACGCCAAGATTGTAAAGAATTGCAGGTGAAGCGGGTGCAAGTATTCGTGCCTGTCCCCATATTTCGCAGGCGTTGTCCATTCTCCCTTTATCCGCAAAAGCGATTCCTTGCTTCAGTTTATCTTTAGCCTCACTTGAATTGATTTGGTCTGTTGAATCCATGAGTTTTATTTCAACAGTAATATAATACGGTGCGATATCTTTTATAAATTGCCTTTTCACATCTTCTTTTACCTTTTCTAGCAATTCCTGTTCAGTCTTAGGAGGAGACGCGTCTTCACAACCCGATGAACTGGCCGATGCTGAAAGATTTCGTGAATAAAGGATCTTTGCTGTACTTACTTCAATCAACTTGGGTGTGACAGAGAAATTTGCATTTCTTTTCGTGCACCTTACATTGTAATTTTTCCACTGAATACACCGTCCTTCATATTCATTTCCTTTTTTGTCACGCTCAATTTTATGCTGCACACATTCCTGTCGCTTTTCTTTGTAGTTACTGTCATTGACTTGCGCAGAGGTGATAGTGCCTGTATAAATCCCCTGGGCGCCAACAAGCTTGCCGATTTTTGCGGCTGTTTTCTGATCAGTCAAGGCGCTTTGAGAAAATTGCAGCTCAGAAATAGTTTTATCTATGGATGCCCTGTCAACTAATATAAAATACTGTTTATCATCGATACTTTTCGAAGCCAAAACGCCTTCTATTTCCGCAGCAAATTCTTGACCGCCTGTTCCCGAAAATGATAATACCGCAACCGTCTTGGTAAGAGAAGCTTGATGGTATTGTGCGGGTTGTAACATGTTCACTTTGATCTTGGTTGCGCATCCCGTTAACATCAATAAAAGAATGATAACCGATGAGAAGAACTGCTTAACCCATACTATGTTTGAATTGTGTTGTCGTTCCATTTTTCGAATATCCATTTCGTTTCGATTATTTATTTTTGATAATTCAGTGTTATTGAATAAGCAGAGAAGTTTGTCACATTAAAGTTGCCCTTCTGCTTTATGCTGTTGGCCAGGTAGATCGTGTTTTCAGGATAGCTTACGATAAATTCTCCCATCTGCTTATCCTCCACACCCGTTACCCATACAATGCTCTGCAAGATGCCTTTAACTTCCAGGTTCGTATCGAGATCGGTAACGCCGTTTACCTTGACGCTCACTTTTTTGACATTGCCCTGGATGTACGATGCAACCTTATCAAGTATTTTGGGGGTAAGTTTTTCAGCCAGGTCTTTCATGGCTTCCGCAGCGGCATCCTCAACGCTGTTGGCAAGGCCTTTGCTTTGTGCCGTATCTGCCGTAAGAATTTCCATATTGCCTGTTTTATTGTTTTTAGCGACTATGCGATAATTTAGCCTGACTGTTACACTGTTAAACGGCATGGTGATATGATATCCGATATCTTCACCCTTTTTTGTTGATATGGTATAATCAACCTTGCCAATGATGATCACATTGGAGAGAAATTTATACATCATGCTTCTGACGGCGAGGGTACTGCCGCTCTTCACGGACTTTTCAATTTCCATGGCGTCAATAGCTTGTGTCGGGGCTACATCGACGACCGTATAATTCTGATCGGTGAGTTTACCGATAAGAGTCTCAGAAAGAATGTTTGTTTCTTCAAACTCATCTCCACGTTTACCGGGTTTCCGGGCCGGGATAAAGACGGCAACGGAATTATTGAGGGCAAGGGAGGAAACGACTTCCTTTGCCTTTGTCGGCTGAACGCAGGCCTTAATTTTCACCATAACCGAATCTTCTTTATTAACCTGATCCAGGACTTTAAAGCTTTTTACAACCCCTGCAACTTGTGTTTTTATCACATCTTCTATGAGGGTGAAATTCTGAACAAAGCTCTGTGCCTTGACCTCAATGCCCACGGTCTGTTCAATGGCTGCCCACTTTGCCCTGGCAATGGCCTCCGTTTTCGCAGAGGGGAGATCATTATTGATAATCGCTGCTTCTCCCTCGGTATTCACGCATTTTTCCTGACACAGGCCGGCCGGTATAAACAGGAGATTGATCAGAAGGAAAGAAAAGATGATGGTTATTCCGCGCATTGTATCCTCACCTCCAAGGTGGAAA
>JAPLJS010000082.1 GCA_026388545.1 Deltaproteobacteria bacterium | reverse complement strand
TTGGATATTTCCTCGTCAAGGAACATGGGCATGTCTTTACGCGGCACCTCTATCCTGGCTATATTATCATGGTCTCTGTCTCTCAATTGCCGGATTCCAAAGCCTGCCAGGAATTCCTCAGCACGACCAACACGCTCAACTTTTTCTTTGGTGATTTGAGTGCCGTACGGGAACCTGGTTGAGAGGCAGGGAAGGGGGGGTTTATCCCACGTGGGGAGATTCATATCCTTCGATAGCGCTCTTATTTCCTCTTTTGTGAAGCCGGCATCCATGAGCGGGCTTCTGACGTGGAACTCGGAGGCGGCTCTCTTTCCCGGGCGGAAGTCCCGTTCGTCATCGCAAGTTGAACCGTCTATCACATAATTCAAACTGTGCTGCTGCGCCAATTCGAAAAGCTTTGTGAAGAGTTCCTTCTTGCAGTAGTAGCATCTGTCCGGGGGATTGGATGCGAAATCCGGATCGTCCAGTTCATTTGTGTGGACAATAATGTGCTTTGCGCCGATTAGTTCTGTATTTTTCCTGGCCTCTTCAAGTTCCTGGGGTGTATACGTCGCCGAACTTGCCGTAACCGCTATCGCCCTGCCGCCAAGGACGTTTGAGGCAACCTTGAGCAGGAAGGTGCTATCCGCGCCCCCGGAGTAGGCGACAAGTACACTTCGCATGTCAGACAGAATCGCTTCCAGCCGCTTCAGTTTTGAGGAAAGTTGCGTCATAATCTACAAAGCAAAAAGCCCCCTCCCTATATGAAAAGGGTAAGGAGGCTGACTTGCATACGAGACGTGTTTTTTTGAAATTTCCCTGTAACGTTGCTAAACATGCTGTCGTTTATCATTTTGGGCAACAGGTTGTCAACATGTGGACATTCAATGTGTAATTTTTTCTTTGACATAACTACCTGGCTGGAGTAATTTTACGACATTAGGTAGATATTGGTCGTTCACAATAACAATGTTGTGGAGGTATTCTGATGAAAAAGATAATAGTGTGCATGCTTGTAGTCACCATGACTGTTTTCATGATTGTGGGTTATATGTGGGCGGCAAGTTCTCCACCGGCAGTGGGTGGAATGCTGCCGGACATAAAACTTTCCATGCCAAAGGATTCCGCGGAAAAAAGCTATCTTGGTCTTGGTTTTTTCGGTTTCGGTTCTTTCAAGATTCCTGAGATTAAGGCCAGGTTGGTTATCGTCGAGATTTTCAGTATGTACTGTCCTTACTGTCAACATGAAGCGCCATATGTAAATCAGCTTTACGCAAAAATTGAACAGAATCCGGCTCTCAAGGGTAAGATCAAGATAATTGGTATCGGTGCGGGAAATACTTCCTACGAAGTTGGAACCTTTAAGAAAAAATACAACATACCGTTTTCCCTCTTTGCCGATGGAGATTATGTCATTCATGAAATAGTCGGGGAAGTGAGGACGCCGTACTTTATCGGCGTGAAAATAAATCCTGACGGTTCTCATCAGGTCATTTACTCCAAACTCGGTGCTTTTGAGGGAGTGGATCAATTTCTCGAAATGATGATTAAATTATCCGGTATACAGTAGGAGGTTTGAGATGAAGACATATACTAAACAAGTGTTATTAGTTCTGCTGATGGGAACATTTATCCTTAGTTTCCCGTTTGTTCCGACAGCGTACAGCTTGTCGGATGCGTATAAAAATAATATCTATAACCCGGGAATCCTCAAGCCGACAGACAGTGTTTTGAAGGTCAAGGTAGGGAAGCCTGCTCCTGATTTTACCCTCAAAGCGGTATCGGGGGAAATGATTTCTTTAAAACAGTATCGTGGTAAGAAAAATGTTGTCATCTCTTTTGTACCTGCGGCGTGGACTCCCGTCTGCTCAGACCAATGGCCGGGATATAATATCGTGAAGGATATATTTGATGAGCATGATGCCGTATTGCTGGGGATCACTGTTGACAATATACCTACCCTGTTTTCCTGGACGAATCAGATGGGCAATTTATGGTTTCCCGTGCTCTCTGACTTCTGGCCACACGGAAAGGTAGCCCAAAAATATGGAGTTTTACGATCCGATGGGGTATCCGAGCGAGCGCTGTTTGTCATCGATAAGAAAGGAATTATCCGTTATAGTGATGTTCACGATATAAACAAGAGACCATTATTTGAAGACCTCGTCAGGGCGCTGGAAAGGCTGAAGCAGTAACATAGTGAGCAGATTGTTTCCTAAGTAACGCTATTATGCTGTCATTTCGAGCAAAGCGAGAAATCATAACTAATGATGTTCTAAAGATTTCTACCTACTGTAGAGATTGCATGTGTTTAGCATACGATCTATTTGTAATTCCAGTATGTTGCATTACATCACATTTTTCACTTGACGAATACGCGTTTATGTATTACGAATAGTAAAAAAATAACACCGTATTATTTTTTTGTCTGCTGGTAGCACGATGTTGAGATTTATAACACTTTTTTCTTTTGGAGAATTTTATGCATATTCCTGACGGGTATCTCAGTCCCCAGACATATATTCCCCTTTATGGGGTATCGATTGCCATCTGGGGGATAGCCCTGAAAAAGATAAAAAAGGAGGTATCCTCCAAACATGTTCCCTATCTGGCTATTGCTGCCGCATTTTCTTTTCTCATTCAAATGTTCAATATCCCCATCCCCGGAGGTACAACGGGTCATGCCGTCGGCGCGGGTATTATCGCCTTGCTTTTGGGACCCTGGACAGCGGTCATTACCGTCTCCGTGGTTTTAATTATTCAGGCCTTTGTGTTCGGTGACGGCGGCATTACGGCCATCGGCGCCAACTGTTTTAATATGGCCATTGTCATGCCCTTTGTTGCCTTCTGGACATTCACCATGATAAAAGGAACGAAAAATAGTGGAGTGAGATTTATTTCAGCGGCCTTTCTTTCCGGGTATATCGGGCTCACTGCCGCTGCCCTGTCTGCCGCCTTCATGTTTGGTATTCAGCCTGTCATTGCGGCTGGCCCTGACGGCAGGCCCCTGTATGCGCCCTATCCCCTTTCCATTGCGATACCTGCCATGGCCATTGAACACTTGCTCCTGTTTAGTATTGTTGAGGGTGTTATGACTGTTGCGCTTTTGAAGTATTTTCTGAAGAATGAGTCGACGCTCATTTATGCGATCAGGGAGACTTCCTATGAAAAGGTTTGAGAAGAAACTCTGGCTGGGCCTTATCGCAATGGCGCTTTTGTCTCCCTTGGGAATTATTCTGCCGGAAAAATTTGGCGCCGAAGACGCCTGGGGTGAATGGGGTCTAAACACCCTAGAAAGGCTTCTCGGTTATATTCCGGAAGGGTTGAAGAGAACGGCGGATATCTGGGTGGCCCCCATACCGGACTATACCTTTGGTGGAGATGGCGCGTTGGTGACCACGAAAATTATTTCCTACATCGTGTCGGGTATCATTGGGATCATCCTGGCCTCCATATTTATGAAAATAATATCGAAGCTGTTATTCAAAGATGATAAATAAAATTCCCGATTTTCTTCTGTCTACACCCGCCCAAACACATGATCCGCACGAAAGGGGTTCACATAAACCTTCCTCTATCGACAAAGGAATAAAACGACTCTCGGAGATGATTACAACAGGCTATATAAATGTGGGGCAGGAAACGGGAAAAGGCCTATTCCGGAATCTTGATCCACGGGTAAAGGTAATATTCCTCGTCTTCTTTGTTGTTATCGTCAGCCTGAAAAAGGATATCTTTCCTGAGGTGGTAATTGCCCTCTTCGCTTTTCTGCTGATAGCCGTCTCACGGATAAATCTCCGGCGCTTTTATCAAAGAGTCATCGGCTTGACGTTTATTTTTGGGTTTCTTGTTACCTTTCCGTCTGCATTTAATGTGGTGACGCCGGGTGACATGATTTTCCATGTGATGACGTTGTCATATCCTTATGACTTCTGGATTTATCACATTCCGCGTGAGATAGGTCTCACAAGACAGGGAATTGACGGAGTCACCATGCTCTGTTTGAGAATGATGAACTCTCTCACCCTTTCCCTGTTAGTCCTTTACACAACCCCCTTTCACAGGTTTATCAAGGCCCTGCAGATATTTCGGGTTCCTGATACTTTTTTACTCATTATTACACTTTCTTACAAATACATCTTCATATTCGCCAAAACGGTGGAAAGCATGTACCTGGCGAGGAAAAGCAGGATGGTGGGAATGGTAAGAAACGACGAAGCCAGGATATGGGTTGCCGGCAGAATAGCGCATATGTTTAGAAAAACACTGTCCCGGTATGAGGAGGTATTCAAAGCAATGGTTGCAAGGGGTTTTGCTGAAGATGTGCGGCTTTCCGATTTCGGTGCATTGACAATAGTGGATAGGTTTTCATGCTGTTTCTTTTTTATCGCAGGAATATTTATTTTATGGATGTGAGGACTGCTTGTGGAAGATATTATCCTGATTGATGATGTAAGCTATAGTTATTACGAAAAGATCACGGCTTTATCCGGGGTTAGCCTCAGTATTTTCGAGGGCGAAAAATTTGCCGTTATCGGCTCGAATGGCAGCGGTAAATCGACCCTCCTGCAGGTTATGAACGGTCTGATTTATCCACGCTCCGGGGGGGTTTTCTTTCGGGGAAAAGAGGTTTCCGAAGAGTCGCTCCGGGAAAAGGCATTCCTGAAATCGTTCAGAAGCAGCGTGGGGTATGTCTTTCAAGATTCCGATGTTCATCTTTTCTGCCCTTCTGTTCTAGATGAGTTGATGTTTGGCCCGTTGCAGTTGGGACTCTCTGAAGATGAGGCTCATGAACGGGTGAGGGGTGTTATGGCGATGTTAGAGATATCTCATCTGCAGGATCGACCATCCTATATGCTGTCGGGAGGAGAGAAAAAAAGGGTCGCCATCGGTTCAATTCTCACTATGAATCCCCGTGTGCTCCTTCTCGATGAACCGATGAGCGGACTTGATCCGAGAACGAGAAGCTTCCTGATAGAGCTGATGATTCTCCTCAATGAGGCAGGGAAAACCCTCGTCATCGCTACCCACGACCTGTCTTTTGTGAGTGAAATGCAGTGCCGGGTTGCTGTCCTTTCTGAGGATCACCGCATTGAAAAAATCGGGACCGCCGATGAAATATTACACGATGAGGAGTTGCTGTTGAAGGTCAATCTCATCCACGAGCATATTCACTACCATGGTAAACATGCTCACATCCATATCCATTCGCATTACCTGTTTCACCGCCATGAAAAAAACCATGAGCATGGAGACGGAGATAGCCATGACAATGACCATTCTTAATACAATGCGTTTCAGTACGAAACCATTAAGAGTTATATTTTTTATTCTTATAATTGTTACCCATACATTTTTAACTACAAGTTTCGCCGCACACCCTCTCATCACTGACGATACAGGCACGCAGGGGAAGGGGAAATTTTTATTCGAACTGAACGGTCAAACAAGTTATGACAGAGAAAAGTCAAGCGATGATACCGGTACAAATATCATGACAAAGGGTAGAGAAAGCGAGGTCAAGGCAGCCCTTACCTATGGTATCATGGATAATGTTGATATTATCATGGGGTTTCCTTACCAGTGGAAAAAAGAGAAGGAAAACGATGCCACCACATCTGACGTAAGTGGTATAGCGGATATGTCGCTGGAGGTAAAGTGGCGCTTGTTTGATAAAGATGGTTTCAGTATTGCTCTCAAACCAGGGCTTACTCTGCCGGCGGGTAATAAGGGTAAGGATCTTGGGACCGGAAGGACAACAGGTACACTCTATTTCATTACTACAAAAGAAGTAAACCCTATGGTATTTCACGTGAATCTCGGTTATAAGAGAAATGAAAATCAGCTGGAGCAGAGGGAAGATATCTGGCATGCATCTCTGGCGGGAGAGATTAAGGTAATCAAAGACCTTAAGTTAGTTGCCAATATCGGTACGGAGAGAAATACCGACAAGGCCTCCGGTACTAATCCTGCCTATATATTAGGCGGATTCGTATATTCAATCAGGGAAAACCTGGATACTGACTTCGGCATCAAGATAGGCTTGAACGAAATCGAGAAAGACATTACTTTTCTTGGGGGAATAGCGCTGAGGTTCTAATTTGAAGAACATTAGCGGAATTTCTCACAGAACATGAGAACATGCATCAATATATGTTATCACATTAAAGTCCTCTGTAAGAAATAATAAAAGTGCAGCGGACCATTTCAAAAGTTTAACATCTTTATATTCTTTATTTTCTGCAACATTTCTTATTTTGGTCTTGCCTAATGAAAAAATGCTGCTGTAATTATTAAAGAACGATTCTACATCATGTTGCAGGTTATCAAATTTTTCCAAAAGCTCTTTTGCTTCCGGGGTTAAATGCAGTCCTTTACCCTGTCCGTCTGAACAGGTTAATTTTACACCCAGTCGCGCTTCCGAGGCCTTCAGACGTCCCCATGCTGCCCGGTAAGACATGTTCAATTTCTTTGCTGCTCCATATAAGCTGTGGTGCTCCTCTATGGCATGCAGTAGATCCTCCCGACCTTTACCGAAGATGGTCTTTCCGTTTCTTTCCAGCCATATTTTATGTCTGATTTGCATTTGTAAACCCCTAAAAATTAGAAGATTTATGTAATTATTAATTATATATGCTCAACATAACATAAACTTATCACAATGTACATAAAAAATATGTATTGATATATGTCATTTTTGACATATATCAATGAAATGTCTTGGTTTTCTGCCAAAAAAAAGTTGACAGTAACAGGAATAAGGTATATAGGAAACCGGTTTAAAAGTCTCGGAAAATGCCTGTGATCTGTTTTTTGATCCTCACTCAATCATCATGGATGTTTATGCAGAGATTTTTATCCCGCCTTTTATAAGCGAATGCTTCTCCGATCCACTCCTTCTAAAGAAGTTTTCCATGAAGGGTGGACATTAGGCATGATTGGAAACGATCCTGCCTCCCGTATTTGGAAAGGAGAATAGAGGAAATATGCTGGAGTAATATTTTCTAAACAAACTCTCAGAAAGGAGCACTTTTTATGGATGTTAGCAGAAGAGGTTTCTTAAAGATCTCCGGTGCAGTCTTGGCAACGAGTGGAATCGGCATCAGTCTGAAGCCGGTGTCCGCCCATGCCCAGCCACTGAAGGTCAAGTATGCAAAAGAGACCACAACCATTTGTCCTTACTGCTCCGTGGGATGCAGTATCATCGTATCGGCACGGGAAGGAAAGGTCATCAACACGGAAGGCGATCCGGACAGCCCCATTAACAAAGGTTCTCTGTGCAGTAAGGGCGGATCCATCTACCAGATGGCAGTCAATGAGAACCGTCTGGGGAAACCTCTCTATAGAGAACCCTACGCCGCGGAATGGAAAGAAGTGGAATGGGAATGGGCACTCGATAAAATTGCAGCAAATATAAAGAAGAGCCGTGATACGAGTTTCAAGTTCAAAAACGATAAGGGTGAGACAGTTAACCGAACGGAAGGTATCGCCTCCGTCGGCAGTGCCGCTATGGATCTCGAGGAGTGTTTCACCTATCAAAAATTCTTAAGGGGGTTGGGTCTGGTCTATATTGAACATCAGGCCCGTATCTGACACAGCCCGACTGTACCGGCTCTGGCAGAGTCGTTCGGACGCGGCGCAATGACAAACCACTGGGTTGATTTTAAGAATGCTGATGTAATTTTAATCATGGGAAGCAACCCCGCTTCCAATCATCCCGTTTCCTTCAAATGGGTACAGGAGGCTATGGACAAGAGGGGGGCGAAGGTGATCTGCGTGGACCCAAGGTTCACCCAGTCCGCTTCGAAGTCCCACGTGTATGCCCCCATGCGATCGGGAACGGATATCGCCATCCTCGGCGGTATGATCAAGTATATCATCGATAACAAGCTTTACTTCGAGGAATATGTAAAGAATTACACCAATGCCTCCTTCCTGGTAAATCCGGCCTTTAAAATGCCGGGCGATAACAACGGCGTCTATTCCGGCTTGGAAGGCAGCAAGTACAATAAGGATACCTGGTCTTATCAGACGGGCAAAGATGGGGTCATCAAGAAGGACCCAAGTCTTCAGGATTCCAACTGCGTGTTCCAACTCCTGAAAAAGCAGTATTCCCGTTATACCATTGATCTCGTGTCCAGGATAAGCGGGACACCCAAGGATAAGCTGGAAGAAATATATAAAATATATGGAAGTACAGGAAAACCGGATAAAGCCGGTGTTGAGCTCTATGCCATGGGCTGGACCCAGCATACCGTAGGCGTTCAGAACATCCGGACCATGTGCATCATTCAGCTCCTCCTTGGCAATATGGGCATCGCCGGCGGCGGTATCGCGGCCATGCGCGGCGAATCTAACGTCCAGGGCTCCACGGATCACGGCCTTCTGTTCCATATCTGGCCGGGCTATCTCGGAACACCGACGGCTTCCCTCGCAACCCTGAAGGCGTATAACGAGAAGCGGACACCCACCACAAAGGAGAAAAACAGCCTGAACTGGTGGAAAAATTTCCCGAAATATTCGGCAAGCTTTCTCCGGTCCATGTACGGGATGAATGCCACCCCCGAAGAGGCCTATGCCCTGATGCCAAAACTGGATGATGGGATGAATGCTTCCTGGCTGGTGCTCTTCGACCAGATGTATAAAGGCAAATTTACCGGTTTCTTCGCCTGGGGCATGAACCCTGCGTGTAGCGGCGCCCACTCGAATAAAACGAGACAGGCCCTGGGGAAACTGGACTGGATGGTCAATGTCAATCTCTTCGACAATGAAACGGGCTCCTTCTGGAGAGGTCCCGGCATGGATCCGACGAAGATCAAGACAGAGGTCTTCATGCTTCCCTGCGCCTCTTCTATCGAAAAAGAAGGAAGCCTTGCCAACAGCAGTCGGCTTCAACAATGGCGTTATAAGGCGGTCAATCCTCCGGGAATCGCCCTGCCCGACGGCGACATTATGAGTGAGATTTACTTCAAGGTCAAAGAACTGTACGAAAAGAAAGACGGTCCCCATAAAGAAGCCATCACGAAGCTGACATGGCCTTACGGTAAGAAAACGCCTTCCGGCCACTTCCATTATGATCCCCGTATAGTAGCCCAGGAGATCAACGGTTTCTTCCTTGAAGATAAGAAGGTGGAAGTTCCCAACAAGAAAGGGGAGTTCAAGGAATTTAAGAAGGGAGATCTTGTGCCAACCTTCGCCTGGCTCCAGGACGACGGATCAACCTCGTCGGGCTGTTGGGTCTATTGCGGCTCCGTGAGCGATAAGGGCATTCTCCCCATGCGGCGCGGGCAGAATGATCCCACCGACCTCGGTCTCTTCCCCGAATGGGCATGGAGCTGGCCGGTTAACCGCCGGATCATTTACAACGGCGCTTCCGTGGATTTGAACGGAAAACCCTGGGATCCCAAGCGTGCTGTCATCACTTGGACCGGCGAGAAATGGGTTGGCGACATCCCGGATGGCGCCGGCGATCCCGGTTCCGGACGGCCTCCTTTTATCATGAAGCCCGACGGCGTGGCCAGTCTCTTCGGCCCCGGTCTGGCGGACGGTCCTTTCCCCGAGCATTACGAACCCCTCGAATGTCCCGTGGAAAAGAATCTTATGTCGCCACAGAAGAACAACCCGGCAATCAAACGTTTCGACAAACCGGGCGTCGGCTCCGATATGGATGTGTACTCCGGAGTTACCAGTTGCGATCCCCGTTTCCCGTTTATCTGCAGCACCTACCGGGTCAGCGAACACTGGCAGACGGGAGTGCTCACGAGGTGGTGCCCGTGGCTGGCGGAGATGCAGCCGGGTATGTTCGTCGAGATGAGCGAGGAGCTTGCCAAAGAAAGGGGTTTTAAAAACGGTCAGAAGGTAATCGTGAAATCACCCCGTGGTGAGGTTGAGTGTACGGCCATTGTCACGCCGCGGTTCAAGCCTTTCAATATCGATGGCACCATCGTTCATGAAGTGGGTATTCCCTGGCACTTCGGCTGGATTACCCAGGCACGGCCGAAAAAGGCCTATAGCAAGATTGACAAAAAGCCTGAAGTATTTACGTATGGCGATGCGGCCAACCTGCTCACCCCGACGATCGGCGATGCCAATACAGGAATACCAGAGAGCAAGGCCTTTATGGTCAATGTCGTGAAGAAGGGGGTGAAGAAAAATGGCTGAGAAAATTAAACTATTCGATATATCGAAATGTACCGGTTGCCGTGGTTGCCAGCTGGCCTGCAAGCAGTGGAATCAGTTGGAGGCGAAGCAGACGAGGCACATGGGAACCTATCAGAATCCACCTGATCTCCAGGCGAATACCTACTTGCTGATGAGATTCCAGGAGATGTCGGACGACAAGGGCGGCGTGAAGTGGTTTTTCCGGCATAGCGCCTGTATGCACTGCACGGATGCAGCCTGCGTCAAGGTATGCCCGTCGGGAGCTCTTTACTATACAGACATGAAAACTGTCGGTGTAAACCATAGTAAGTGCATAGCCTGTAAGGAATGTATATCAGCCTGTCCCTTTGATATTCCCAGATACGACGATAAAACAGATAGAATCTATAAGTGCGACATGTGCGAGAGCAGGATCGGCAATAATCTGGAACCTGCCTGCGCGAAGGCTTGTCCCACGGGAGCGCTTCTCTGGGGAGATAAGGATAGTCTCCTGAAGAAGGCCTATAAGAGGGTAAAAGATCTGGGAGAAGGCGCCTCTGTGTATGGTGATAAGTACGTAAACGGCACGCATCTGGTGTATATCCTCCAGGAGAAGACGGCCGTATACTCTGCTCTTCCGACTAATCCCTCCGTGCCGCTCTCCATCGTGTTGTGGAAAGATGTACTGAAACCGCTCAGCCTCCTTGCGGCAGGCGGCGTTCTTGCGGGGTCATTCCTGCATTATATTATCCATGGGCCTAAAACCCCCGATGAAGATACTGCAACGAAGAAGGAAGGGGGTGAATAATCATGAAGAAAGGATTAATTCAGGCTACCGATTGGTATGAGAGACTGGTTCACTGGATGCTGGCGATTTCCTGCCTTATCCTGTGCTTCACGGGTCTGGGGATGA
>JAPLJS010000081.1 GCA_026388545.1 Deltaproteobacteria bacterium | reverse complement strand
TATCCTCGAGAAGCAGCAGTATCTTCTGATTGTGGAGACATGGGTCCCTTTATTAAAGGGGAAGAAGGCCTTTCTCTGGGCAAAGGCAAGCCCTCTTTATGACAGCAAGGGGGACATCGTAGGCGCCATCGAGTCGATCCGCGACATTACCAAGCGCGAGCGACTGGAGGAATTGCTGCGAATGAGTGAAGAAAAATACCGGCAGCTTTTCGCAACGGTACCGGATGCCATCTACATTTTTGATGCGGATACGCGCCGGTTCATCGACGTAAATGAGAGCACCTTGAGACTGTACGGCTACACCCGGGAGGAATTTCTCAAGATGAAACTTGCAGACATCACCGCAGAACCGGAGGAGTCAGAGAAAGTTGTAGAGATAACGCTCATCGGGAAAAAGCACACAATACCGCTTCGCTATCACAGGAAAAAAGACAAAACAGTGTTTCCCGTGGAAGCATCCACGAGTGCGTTTGACCTGGGGGGACGGAATGTAATCTGTGTTGTGGTCCGTGATATTACCGAACGCATACTGGTTGAGAAGGTAATAAAGGAGAGCGAGGAAAGATACCGCACGTTGTTCGAGAGAACGGCAAATCCTGTCGTGGTTATCGATACAGAGGGAAATTATATCACGTGCAACAATGCGGCACTCCAGTTCTTTCAGTGTACGAAAGATGAGCTTTTGTCGAGAAATATACTCGATTTCATTCCACCGAACAAAAAACGGCATGAACTTGAAACACATAAATCCTTGTGGGAATCCGGTGGGTCTGTGGAAACTGAATACTACATCCGTGGCAAGGTCAAGTTTATGGAGATGACCATTACACCAACAATATTGCAGGATAAGAATGTGGTTTTGGTGATAGGGAAAGATATTACCAAGCGAAAGCAGGCGGAAGAGGCGCTGCGGGAGTCGGAGAGACGGTTAGCGGATATTATTGATTTTCTGTATCCTCGAGAAGCAGCAGTATCTTCTGATTGTGGAGACATGGGTCCCTTTATTAAAGGGGAAGAAGGCCTTTCTCTGGGCAAAGGCAAGCCCTCTTTATGACAGCAAGGGGGACATCGTAGGCGCCATCGAGTCGATCCGGGACATAACCGAGCGCAAGCATGCAGAGGAGGCATTGGAAAAAAGGGAAATGGAGCTTGAAGCTAAGACAAATGAGCTTGAGGACCTGAACGCGGCCTTAAGGGTTTTGCTGAAACAGAGAGAAGAGGATAGAAGCGAGCTTGAACAAAATGTATTATCGAATGTTAAAGTACTTATTCTGCCGCATATAGAGAAGTTGAAAACCGGTATGGATATGAAGAGCATGTCGTATGTCAATGTCCTTGAATCGAATCTGAAAGATATCATATCCCCCTTTGCCCAAAAATTGTCGGTTAAATATTTAAATCTTACCAATAGAGAAGTGCAGATTGCCAATCTTATCAAAGAGGGAAAAACTACGAAAGAGATCGCGTCGTTTCTCAATGTTTCCGATAGTGCGGTTAATGTTTACCGCTATCATATCAGACGTAAACTGAGCCTGACAAAAAAACATAACCTTAGTTCGTACCTGACGTCCCTCACGTAAATATTAATTTATTCTTAATATTATCTATAAACCTTTTAATATTGCCTTTTCATTTTTGTTCCTATAATAAAATAAAAGAAAATCGAGCATTCCTAAAAGTAACTCTCAACTCAGGAGGGGGACATAAATTAAAACGGAGGTTTTAATAATGAAGGTCTTTCTTTCAGAAGCATGTCTCTCACACCTGTTTGTATTCAGAAAAACAATAATGACAGAGTCTTTCTTGAGGCCATGCGTGGATGTCCATGACCTTTTTAATTGAGGAAACAAGCGGAGTATGGATATTTATCTAAGCATTCAGGGAGAAATACAATTTATGTAAGGGGGTGATCATCGGCTTAAAAAAAGTGTAGTGCGATAAGCGGATTGAGGAAAATGTATAATTACTGTCATTAAGAATTAAAAAAGGAGGATGACATTATGGCAGGAGCATTGCGGCCTCGTTGGGGGCAACCCATGACAGGCATTATTTCTACCATAGCATTTTTTGTGATCGCGTGGATTACCTGGTATATTTTAAGCGATCCTCGTGGGCCCGTAGGTTGGTTTCCTTACCCGATGGTTATGATACTCGCCGTGATGATTTTGGTGGGGTTATGGCAGCACATGTTTTTGGGTGACTGGCCCTTTCAGAAGTTATCGCCAGCCGTCAGAGGCGTTGTTATGACCATCGCGAACGCGGCCCTCACATGGTTTGTTATCGAAGTGATTTTTTATCGGATTTTTGGTATAGGGTTCAATTTCTTGAGCCAATCCAATCTTAATGAACTGGCAGCCGCAGGGGCGATAGTGTTGCCCGACGGGAAAATAATTACCTTGGAGGTAATGCAAAAAGCGCACCTTGCGCAGAGTGCAATCGTGGGATTTGTTCTGATCGGATTCTTCTCGTATCCGTTTGTGACAATCTACTTTGGTAAATGGCCGATCCGTCCCAGCAACCTTGAGCAGCCTGCCGCCGGTTTCGCCGAGATCGGTTGGTGCAGCCTGCTCACCCTTTTCTTCTATGTAGTACTTATCGTTCCTTTCTTTGGTCTGGTCTGGGGCAAGATGTTCGGTACTTCTATTGGATTCAACACTCCCTGGTGGGTCGGTCTGTCGGGTGGCACTCCCCATGTGTATTGGGTCTTTGGCTGGTGGGAGTGGATGATCATCATCCTCTTCATGACGCCGAATGTCTGGCGCATGAAACCATGGTCGCTCATCAAACTTCCCCAGCCCGCGAAAGGTCTGGTTTCTTTTGGTATAACCGTTGTCCTTGGATATCTCATAGCCCTGTTTTGTTACAACACCATTCCGCTTTGGGCACCGATGGATCAAGTTCTTCACGCAATACCCGCGGGGGATAAGGGGAACCCGGCGCGCTTCCTGTGGATACATGCAGCTGAAATCGCCGGTATGACCCTGATCCCGTTCCTCCAGTGGCACCACTATTTCGATGACATGTGCCCCCAGAAGGATGTAGATTCCTGGGGAGGTTTCTGGTTTAGAACAGCAGGTGTGCTTATTTTAACAGTAGTTCTGTACGTGTGTTACTACTACATAAACTTCGGTTACTGGGGACTGGGTAACGAGCATATGCACGGCGATATCGGTCATAGATTAGCTCACGGTGAGTCCCTCATCTGGAATTTCTGGTGGATCATCCCGCTCCTCTGGAACGAATGGTTCTTCCACAAATGGCCATTCTATGTCCATGATGAGCATCATTAATTAATTGGTATGGAGGTAAAGGGGATTGACGTCTCCTTTGCCTCCGGCTAAACGTATCCTGCACATCAACAGAGATTGTGATTCAGGGAACAGGAACGGTTTACGATTGGGAACAGTTTTTTTGAAAGGAGAAAGTTATGGCGAGAATTCGAGGAAAAGCTAAAAAAGCTGAAATTATGACGCTTGAGGAAGCGGTCAAGAAATATATGCACGATGGAATCATGTGCGCCTTCAGCGGGTTCACAGCATTCAACAGAAACCCGATGGCATTTACCTGGGAGACTGTAAGGCAGGGATTTAAAGACCTGCATGTTATGGACAGGCACGGCAGTGCCTGCACCTGGCTCCTCAACACTGTCGGCGCCATTAAGATTTATGAAACCGACTGGATGGGCTGGGGCGAGATGGCGGGAAAACTTGATATTAACATGGAACGGCTCTACAAGACAAAGAAGATATTGCTCGAGGATTACTCTCATGGCGCCATGGCCATGAGGTTTCTCGCCGGCGCCATCGGGGCGCCCTTCATTCCCTATTATGCGCCACAGGGATCGGATCTCTACAATCCGGACTATGATGCGCTGGGGAAGGCAGGCCTCAGAAATGGTAAAAATCCCAGGATTGCGAAGAAAAAGTTCATACAGATTGAGGAACCCTTCTATGGTGATGGAGAGGTCGTCCTTCTTCCCGCGGCAAGGCCGGAGCTGGCAATCATCCACGTATCCCAGGTGGGTGATAAGGGAACGGCGCGGTGGAGAGGTATAGGTACGATTGATAAGGAAATTTCCTTCGCCTGTGACAAGGTTGTCATTACCGCTGAAGAAATTGTTCCCGAGGCGGAGATGAGGAAGGATCCTGAAGCCAACCAGATTCCCTTCTTTACTGTGGATGCCATTGTGGAAGTGCCCTGGGGAGCTTTCCCAAGTGGTGTTCCCTTCTTCTATGACTATGACGCGCCGTTTATGAGGGAGATGGATAAGGCATCAAGAAACCCTGAAGATTTGAAAAAATGGCTCGATGAGTGGGTCTTTGCTCCGAAGCACTGGGAAGACTTCATTGTGAAGCTCGGTGCGAAGAAATTATTGTCTCTCAAAGCGGACAGCACCACCGGATACAGCACCAAGATGATGCGGGGAAAGAATCCGGCGCCCAGGATGAAGATGCCTTTATCTGTCGCTCGAAGTGGTTATTAAAGGAAAGGGGGGAAATGAAAATGGCTAAATCGATGGAAGAATTGATGGAATTGATCGATAAAATGCCCGATGAGCCGGCGAAGGCGGGTGAATTTATTCTGCCGGAATTGATGGCGATTGCTATTGCTCACGAAGTCCTGAATGACGATATTGTCTTTGCCGGTACGGGACTTCCCATGGTGGGGATTATGGCAGCCAATATGCTGAATGCACCCAACGCGGTGTTGATCTATGAATCAGGAATCTGTGATGGTAAAACCATGCATGTGCCCATGTCCGTCACCGACCAGCGGGCGGCATATCTGTGTTCCACCATTGGCGGGCTGGTTGATACCTTTGGATACTATCTGCAGCAAGGCTTCGTGACCTTAGGGTTTCTCGGAGGAGCTGCAATTGACAAGTATGGAGGAGTCAATGTGACATCGGTCGGGGATTACTATAACCCGACACATCGCTTCACAGGTTCCGGAGGGAATTCCGATATAGGAACCATGTCGAAAAGGGTCGCGTACATCATCCTCCAGGAGAAAAGGAGGTTCCTCGAGAGGAATGATTATACAACAACACCCGGCTGGTGGTGCTGGGATTTCAAGACACGGGAGTGGAAACCGAAGAAGGAGGTCTGGAAGGGGACACCCTTCGCGGATTGCGGACCATCGGGAGTAGTAACCAATATGGGCGTATACCGGTTTGATGAACAGGGAATCATTTACCTGGAAACCTTACACCCCAGTATCACTGTGGAGGCGGTCAAAGAGAATTGCGGGTTTGACTTGAATGTTTCAAAGGTCAACGGTGAGACGCCACATCCGACCTACAAAGAGCTCTTCGTCCTCAGAGAGTTCGTTGATCCGGAATTGATCTTCCTGCCCGCAAAAACGGAATATCCGTCCATGATCAAAGCGATCATTGAAGGGTAAGAAATAATCAGGTTGAAGAAAATAACTCGAATGTACACCCTGTCACCCTGCCGGTTAGGCAGGGTGGCAGGATTATAAGAAAGGAGGAATGGTTCTGAATTTAGATCTGATAGAAGAGCAAATAATCATTCAGGACACAGCACGGCGATTCGCAAAAACAGAACTGGAGCCGGTAGCGGCGCGGCTCGACCAGGTGGGAGATCGGGAAACCTTATTAAAAAATTTAAGGAAACTCGCCGAACTCGGTCTGATGGGAATCAATGTGAAGAGCGAATATGGAGGGTCTGAAGCCGGTGTGGTGGCCTTCAGTTTGGCGGTCACAGAGATTGCAAAGGCATGTGCCTCGACGGCAGTGACCCTATCGGTCAATAACATGGTCTGTGAGGTGATCCAGGCAATTGGATCTGAGGAACAGAAAATGGTTTACATCCCGAAGATCTGTTCCGGCGAATACGCTGCCGGCGGGTTTGGTTTGACTGAAACCGTGGCCGGTTCCGATGCGGCAGCCCTTCAGACCAGCGCAATCCTGGACGGCAATGAATGGGTTCTCAATGGATCAAAGATGTTTATTACCAGTGCTGAATATGCGGGTGTTTTCGTTGTTTGGGCGGTGACTGACAAAAGTGCGAAGAAAGGCAGCGGCATCAGTACATTTCTGGTGGAAAACGGCGCCCCTGGTCTAACCATTGGAAGAGAAGAACACAAAATGGGGCAGTGTGCCTCAACAACAAACGAACTCATCTTTGAAGACTGCCGGATACCGAAATCGGCCCTTATGGGAAAATTAAATGGCGGCTTCAAGACAGCCACGGGAGAACTGGCGGGCGGACGTATCGGCATTGGATCTCTAGGTTTAGGTATCGGACTTGCCGCCATGGATTATGCCACACGATACGCAATGAATAGAAGGCAATTTGATCAGCCGATAACAAATTTCCAGGCTATCCAGTGGATGATTGCAGAATCCTATACGGAACTTGAGGCATCAAGGCTTCTCCTCATGAATGCCGCATTTAAAAAAGAACAGGGAAAACCCTTTGCAAGAGAAGCATCGATGGCAAAATATTATGCAACGGAAGCGGCTGACAGGGCCTGTTACAATGCCATTCAGATGCTTGGGGGATATGGATACACAAGAGAATTCCCCGTCGAACGTTACGCGAGGGATGTCCGGGTTACATGCATCTATGAAGGGACCAACCAGATACAGAGGATGATTATTGCCAGGGATATCCTGAACAGCCTGAAGGAATAGAAATAACCTGGTCTAAGGTTTCCAGGGCAGAGTGGTTTACAGCTTGGATATGATGAGAGGGCAGTTGAGGACTTTTTAAGTCATTACAGGAGTTGAAAGCTTTCACTCGCGCAGTTAATTGAAAGTACGCAATATTTTGCGCATGCAAAAGTCTATGGCTGCAAAAACTAAATTGTACATAAGGTCATAAAAAAATTTTGACTGTTCATTATCAAAAGTCGCTTTGAAATTGTCTTTAAAAAGCGCTCAAAGTATAACTTAATTTTTTTGAAGACAACAGTCGGTTTTTGTAAAGCTCTAAAATAACGGGGGCAGGAATGGAAAAAGTGCCGCAGAAACTGGAAAAGACCAGGGCCCAGATGTATGCAAATGCTCCAATTGCAAAATTAGGTGAGAGAAAACCGGATTTTGCGACAATGGGACGGAAGATAAAAAATCAATACAGGAATGTTAGAGAAGTTGTCGTTGTAGAAGCATGCCGGACTCCATACGGCAGATTCGGGGGGGCGCTGAAAGACTTTACCGCTCCTGAGCTTGGGGCCTTGGCGATAAAAGAAGTTGTAAGGCGAACGAACGGAAAGGTTAAACCATCGGATGTGGATTATATTTTTATGGGGCAGGTTGTACCCGCCGGTTGCGGTCAGATTCCCAGCCGGCAGGCTACGATTCTTGCGGGTATTCCGGAGTCTGTTCCCTCTATTACGATCAATAAAGTGTGTTCTTCGGGAATAAAACCCATTGATCTGGCAGTCCAGATGATTCAACTGGGAAGGGCTGAAATTTGCATAGCCGGCGGCCAGGAAAGCATGAGCAATGGTCCGTATGCTCTCCCCGAGATGAGATGGGGGGCGAGGATGGGACTCCCTGACCGGTCAGTCGTTGATTTAGTTGTTTACGATGGACTGTGGGACGCATTCTATAACCGGCATATGGCCATTCACGGCTCTGAAGTGGGTGATGAATTCGGAATTACACGGCAGGATCAGGATGAATGGGCTCTGCATTCGCAAATGGCGGCGGTTGACGCCATGAAGACGGGAAAACTGGATGATGAGATATTCCCTGTAGAGGCAAAGCAGGGGAAAAAGATTGTTATCGTCGATAAAGACGAAGGGCCGCGACCGGAAACGACCATGGAAGGTTTGGCAAAATTGCCGCCGGTTTTCAACCATAAAAGCCCGGTAACCGGAGGCCCCGGCAGTGTTACCGCCGGCAACGCACCGGGCGTCAATGATGGCGGAGATGTTTGTCTCGTCATGAGCAGGGAAAAAGCGGATGAACTGGGCGTAAATCCCCTGTTTACCATACTGGATTACGCCGAGGTTTCACAGCCGCCGAAGGATATTGCGACAGTGCCGGGACTTGCAATTAAAAAGATTCTCGATCAGAATGAAATGACCCTCGATCAGATAGATCTTATAGAAATTAATGAAGCCTTTGCCGCCGTTGTCTTGGTCAGCGCCCGCTGTATTTTGGGCATGAGCAAGGAAGATATGTTTAAAAGAGTCAATGTAAACGGAAGCGCCATAGCTTATGGTCACCCTATCGGTGCGACGGGCGCCAGAATCGTCATGACCCTTGCCTATGAGTTGCGGCGCAGAGGCGGTGGGATCGGTGTATGCGGAATCTGTTCGGGTCATGCTCAGGGTGACGCGATGCTGATTAAAGTATCTTAAGGATTCAAGGGGTCAAGGATTCGAGTAAAGTACTTAGAGGCTATAAAAAGGGGTCAAGGATTCAAGTGCATGGTTCAAACACTTGGACCCTTTAATCCTCGAACCCTTAAACCCTTTTTGCAGCTATAGGGGAGAAGAACCCAAAAATATAAGTTATTGAGGAGGCAGTGATGGCAATTAAAACATTCGGTGTTATCGGTGCCGGTCAGATGGGGAACGGCATCGCCCAGGTTGCGGCGAGTCCCGGTGGACTTAATGTTATTATGAACGACATTGCAGACAAATTTGTCGATAAAGGGTATGATACAATTGCAAAAAACTTAGACAGGCTTATTGCCAAGGAAAAGCTCACGGCCGCCCAGAAAGGGGAAATAATGGGCCGCATCAAGAAGAGTACCAGCCTGGAGGACATGAAGGATGCCGATTTTGTTGTAGAGGCAGCAACGGAAAGAGAAGATCTCAAGCTTGATATATTTCGAAAACTCGATGGAATCTGCAAACCGGAAGTGATCCTGGCTACCAATACATCGTCCATACCGATCACAAGGATAGCCGGTGTGACAAAGAGGCCTTCTTTAGTCATCGGGATGCATTTTATGAACCCTGTTCCCGTGATGAGGCTTATTGAGATCATCAGAGGTCTGGCTACGTCTCAGGAAACATACAACACAACAGAGGCGCTTTCCAAACAATTTGGGAAAGTGCCTGTGGAGTGCAATGACTTTCCCGGATTCATAGCAAACAGGATTCTCATGCCTATGATTAATGAGGCCGTGTACGCTCTTATGGAGGGGGTTGGCACACCAAAGGCCATTGACGACATCATGGTTTTAGGCATGAATCACCCCATGGGTCCCCTGGCCTTAGCCGACCTGATCGGACTGGATACGTGTTGGGCCATCATGGATGTTCTTCACAGGGGATTCGGGGATTCCAAGTACCGTCCCTGCCCACTGCTGAAAAAATATGTGGATGCGGGATACATGGGGAGAAAAACGGGAAGAGGATTCTACGATTATAGCAAGTGATTTATAAGAATATATTAAAAAAGGGGAACAGAGATGGAATATAAAAACCTCTTGTTTGAAATTGAAGGGGGTATTGCCACGATAACCTTCAACCGGCCAAAGGCCCTGAATGCCATGAATTCCGAGACGATGAAAGAACTTTTTGATGCAGTAACATGCTGCAAGAATGACGACCTTATCAAAGTAATCATTCTGACCGGGGCGGGAGAAAAGGCCTTTGTGGCGGGTGCTGACATAGCGGAGATGCAAAACCTGAAGCCCAAGGAGGCGCTTGCTTTTATGGAATTGGGCAATGAGACATTACGGTTGCTTGAAACACTTTCCAAGCCATCCGTTGCAGCAGTGAACGGTTTCGCATTAGGCGGCGGTACGGAAATTACCATGGCCTGTGATATGCGTTTTGCCTCGGAGACAGCCCGTTTCGGCCAGCCTGAGATTCTGATCGGACTGATACCGGGGTGGGGCGGAACCCAGAGGCTTCCGCGGTTAATCGGTATGGGAAGGGCCAAGGAACTTATCATGAGCGGCGAGATGATCGATGCAAAAAGGGCGTATGAAATCGGCCTGGTAAACAGGATTTTCCCATCTGATCAACTTCTCGCGGAAACGAAAAAGTTCGCTGGCAAGCTGGCAGGTATGCCCGGTTTTGCCCTCAAGATGGCCAAGCATGCAATTAATTTTGGTTACGATCTTTCGCTCGACAATGCCATACGATTAGAGGTAGAATGTTGTGCCCAGTGCTTCAGCACGGATGATCAGAAAGAAGGGATGAAGGCCTTCCTCGAAAAGAGGAAGCCGGTTTTCACAGGAAGTTGATTTGCTGTTTTATAAGTTATTTTAATAATATATCATTGTAAGGGGGTTATGAGCCATGAATTTTGGTTTAACAGAGGATCAGCGAGATGTAAAAGATATGATAAAGAAGTTCGCGGAACAGGAGATTAAACCGATCGCCGCAGAACTGGACAAAACCCACAGGCATCCCGAAGAAATCTGCCGCAAACTGGGCGAAATGGGTATTATGGGCGTTGCCGTACCTCAGGAATACGGCGGGGCGGGCATGGATATCGTGACGTATGTTCTCTGTATGATCGAGATTTCCAAAGCCTGTGCAAGCTGCGGAGTG
>JAPLJS010000080.1 GCA_026388545.1 Deltaproteobacteria bacterium | reverse complement strand
CAAGCCTTAAGGGAGATGAAACGGGCCGCATAGGGGAAATCGTCCCGGAAATCCGTTCTCATCCACAATTATCTTCAGTTGTCAAAGAACAGAACAACAAAAAACTTTTAAAAACCTTATTTTTCAGGACGAACTAATTATTGTAAAGAAGAAAAAATGCCTTGCCGATTCCAGGTGATTAGACAGGATTTCTGCAAATTCATCTGCAAAACCGCCCATAATTCCATCAGGAAACTCATAAATGTCTATTTCCTTGCCTAGTACGGCTTCATTTTCTTCTTGATCCACAATGGCATTGACAGTTTTCTGCACTTCGACACAAGCGAGGGAAGGAGTGTGAGACGACATGGCTCGGAACCTTTATAAATTTTCAAGATCACGTAGATCAAATAGGATTTTTCCGCCAATTCGCTTAAACGGAATTTGCAATGGTTTCTTCGATTTTCGGCTAGTGCCGTTGTATAAAAACTGCTCGGAGACACCTAAAAATTTAGCCGCATCCGGTATGGGATAGAAACGCTGCTGAAGTATTGTTACTTTTTTCATTCTTGACATTTAGTCCCTCCCCTTTTTATCTCTTTTTTTCTTTTTGCTTAAAATAATGATTTTTTTGTCGAATGTCAAGGAAAAACTTCAATGATATTAATATGTTATATTATATTATAATAAATTATATTATATTGTCCTAAATAATTAATGTAATAAAATCAGTGGTTTGAAACAATGGGAAAATGGGGAAATAATAAGAAATCAGGCAATTTTAAGGGGAAAAAAAGTTAAAATTTTTTGTAAAAATTAACAGGAAAATGAGAAAAACTGAAAGAATGATAAAAAAATGTAAAATCGATAGATAGATTCCGTGAATAGTGACCAAATAGTGACCAAAACATTACGAGCAAGAAAAAAGGGGCAGCCAATTTCTTAGCTAACCCCCTGCTTTTCTTATGGTGCCGAAGCCCGGATTTGAACCGGGACGGAGAAACCCCCACTAGACCCTGAACCTAGCGCGTCTACCAGTTCCGCCACTTCGGCACATTTTTTTATATTATGAAAAACTACTGTGGTTGTCTACACTGAGTCTCAGACTATTGTCAAGAAAAATTGGGCTTGAAATTAACTCTATTAATGCTATGGTAACGCGAAAATTAAAGGAAGTGTAAACTTTGCAGGCCATAGAATGAAAGTCATCAAAGATTTGAACGATATACCCCATGAATTCCGGGATGCGTTCGTAACAATAGGTAATTTCGACGGAGTCCACCGGGGCCACATACCCATATTTGAAAAACTTATCGATGAAGCCCATCGGGAAAACCGAAAAGCTGTGGTGATTACCTTCGATCCGCACCCTAAAAAGATTCTTCACCCGCACATTAAACCTTTTTATTTAATTACTTCTCCCGATGAGAAAATCAAAATTCTTGAAGATAGTGGAATCGATGGTTTGATCCTCATCCCCTTTGATCTCGAATTTTCTAAAATTACAGCCGAGTCATTTGTCAATGATATACTCTGGGGCAAACTTCATATCAGGAAAATCTTCATCGGCCATGATTATACCTTTGGGAAAAACAAAGTTGGCAACAAAGCATTTCTTGCCGATTTTGGGAAAAAACTCGGGTTCGAGGTGGAGACCATAAATGCTGTCAAGCTCGGTGATGAGCCCATCAGCAGCACCCGGCTGAGATACGCAATTCTCAACGGTAATGTCAAATTGGCTGCAAGACTTTTAGGAAGGCACTACAATGTCAGTGGTGTCGTTGTCCCAGGAAAAAGTCGGGGCAGTGCTCTCGGAATTCCGACAGCTAACATAAAACCGGATAAGGAATTGCTTCCTGCTCACGGTGTTTATGCAGTCATTGTCGATCTGGAGGGAAACCGCCACCAGGGTGTCTTAAATATAGGGTTCAGCCCCACCTTCTGTGATAGCGAGCTTTCTATAGAGGTTTATCTGCTTGACTTCACGGGAGATATTTACGGGGAAAAGCTGAATGTCCTTTTTGTCGATAGACTTCGAGATGAAGTAAAATTTGATAAGCCCGAACAACTGGTTCAACAGATCAAAAGTGACATCGATCAGGCACGTGATATACTGAAACCGTATTTTTAGTGCCCTCTGCTCAACCGCTATTTTCCCCCTTTATGAAAATTCACTACCATCACCGCTGGGACGTAAGTTATAAAGAAGCTATAATCATCCAGCAAAAACTCAAGGAAAAACTCATTCTTCATGACAGAGATTTTCCTGAACAGATTCGCACCATCGCCGGCGCCGATATATCCTATTCCAGGCAAAGTGACCTGTTTTTTGCAGTCGTCGTTCTGCTGGAATACCCAACCATGAACGTTATTGAAGAGACCTGTTTTACCGAAAGGGTTTCCTTTCCGTATATCCCGGGTCTCCTGAGCTTTCGAGAAGGACCCGCTGTTTTAAAAGCCTTTGAAATCCTTCGCAACGTTCCCGATGTCGTCATTTTTGACGGCCAGGGGATTGCCCACCCCCGTGGTATTGGCCTTGCATCACACATGGGGCTGTTTTTAGACATACCGACTATAGGCTGTGCCAAGAAAAGGCTGGTTGGTGTACATGGCGAAGTCGGTCATATGGTTGGAGATTATGCGGATCTCATTCTGGATGATCAGGTTGTTGGAGCCGCCTTACGGACCAAAAAGAAGGTAAAACCGGTATTCATATCGCCGGGGCATAAAATGGGCATCCGAAAGGCAATTGAACTGGTTCTTTCTTGCTGCAGGGGCTATAGACTTTGCGAACCGGTCAGGAGGGCACACCTTGCGGTAAACAGTCTCCGGTTAAAAACCATCAGTTCTGATGATTTCGTAAAAAGTTGAAAACCGGATTAGACATGGACTTTTTAAGGAGACGTTAGTTCTTGCTGAAATAAACTTCACATATATAACTTTCCGCCGCACTCCTGGTGTTTTGTGAATTGATATAAAACTGGACCCCATGAGTGAGCCCCGGAGTCTCGCCGCCTTTACTCTCTTTAAGGAGCTTTTTGGAATCCTCGTATATATTTCTCTTTTCCGTATACCACTGTCCCAGTTGATCGGTTTTGTTCCTGACAACGACGTATTTCAATTTCCCTCCGCCGATTTGTTTACTTCTGCCTGTCCAGCCTTTAGGAGCCTCGTTATCCCATATGTAACCAAGAACGGGGGTGTTTAACGCCGCTGGAAATCCTGTCGGCGTGAAAGCAACATAGAGCTGAACCGCCTGGTCATCCGTATCGGTTTTTCTCACATCGCCGCCATCCGGAAGCCGGTCAACCTTCCACCTCCAATGTAAATAAGGATATTCTTTGATATCAACCTTTATCCCCCTTTTTACACCGAAGGATGATTCGTTATTGCTTCGCATGTGAAGACAATAGCCTTCCGACCCTTTTTCAAGTTTAAGAAAAGGTGTGCCCCTTCTTCTGTCCAGCAACCATTCCGTGGGAGCGCCTTTCTCCATCTGGGCAGAATTAAATCCTGCAACAAGGATACTATCCTTATCTGCCGGTTTCGCGGGTGTAACCGAGCCTGGAGGCGCAACAGCCGGCTCGCCGGGAGCAGGTGTCGTTGGTGGAACGGAAGTCACGGTTGCAGACGGGGCTGCTGGAGATTCCGGTTTTTCCGGACTTGAAGGAGGAGTTGAAATTCCCGGTGGAACTGGTGCTGTCGGTAAAACAGATACCTCAGGCTTCTTCGGTTCTTCGGCTTTTTTGCAACCTGCCGCAGGAATAAATGCCATGAAGAGTAACAGAGAGACGATTAAAGTAACTGTTCTTTTCATTATAAATCACTTCGCAGGTTTTCGACGCTGTTGGTAAAGTTCCATAATCTCCGATCTTGTCAACACAGCATCGATCCGGGCAACATATTTGTTTATATTCTCCCTGCCGCCCTCCTCCCTGTCAATAAGGGCAACGACTCGATCAATTACCAAACCTGCTTCTCTCGCAATTTCTATCGCAGTAATCGTCGAGCCACCTGTTGTTATCACGTCATCGATGATTGCTACCTTTTCTCCCGGTGTAATATTCCCTTCGACAGCGCTCTTCGTGCCATGACTTTTTACATCTTTCCTCACGATAAAAGATTTGATAGGTCTGCCTTTCTGGTACGAAATGAGAGAAAGGGCATTGGCGATAGGGTCCGCTCCTAAGGTGAGGCCTCCGGCTGCGGTAATATCGGCATCACCGAGCATGTCAAAAAGGATATTACCGATAAGGTACATTCCTTCGGGATCCAGGGTTGTCGGTTTGCAATTGAAATAATAATTGCTCGTTTTCCCTGAAGCCAGTGTAAAGGGGGGATCTTCTCTGAACTGAAAAGACCTTTCCAGGATGATTTCAGCCAGTCTCTGTTTCATGCCATGATGGATCATTTCATTTATCGCCTCATAAGGTTTGCAAAGCTTTTTACATCTGATCGTTATCCCTCAGGATAAACTTCACAGGAACTTCAACCCACATGTTGGCGGGTTTCCCCATCTTCCTGCCCGGTTCAAACTTCCATGTTTTTACCGCCTCAAGTGCCGACATGTCCAGCATAGCGTATCCGGAGGATCTTTTAATCCTCAAACCGCCAACCCTGCCGTCGGCAGAAATCTCCACGGAAAGAAGAACGACCCCTTCATAACCCCGGATTCGGGCAATCAGTGGATAGGCGGGATGGACATTTTCACGGTACCGCGGAACAGCCAAAGATATTCCAGTCGCCGGTGAAAGGCCGGCGACAGATTCACCATACCCCTTGTTACCCTGCAGTGTTGTTGACCCATCATTCGTTCGCAGGCTGGCCGGACGAGATATCGAAGCAACCATGGGTTTGATAGACTGCATCTCAACAACACGGGAAGTAACCGGCTCCACTGATATTTTGTCTCTGTCTTTTTTCTCAACCGGTTTGACTACCACCTGGGGTTCGATGGTGTTTGCCCTGTCGCTAGCGGGTTCCTTCATCGGTAGAGTAATTTCTGACAAATCCTTTATATCCGTCCTCCGTCCTTCTGTCGATGAAACCAGAGATACATGAAGAACGGAATCTTCCCATATTTTTAAACTGGTGGACATGGCTGTGGCAGTAGTGAGGATAATTACTATGCCTATATGCATGGCAAGGGATGCAGACATAGCAAAAAATAAGTCTTTACGGGTATTTCCATTATTTCCACAAGCTGCATCCTTCAGCTTGCACGATTCTGAATGGTCTTTCTTGAAAATTTCTCCAAGGTGCATTCAATAATACCTTTTTAAAAGTTCCTTCTCACGTGGCGTGAGGAACTTTGAATCCCCCGGTAAGCCGCGCGTAAAACCCGTCCCCTCGATCCGGGATATCTACATCTTCTTCGATTTAATCACCTGGCCAATTACCCGCACCGCTTCCACCCCGTCTTTAGCATAGGCCGCACCGATGGAACTGGCGTAGGATTTTGTAACCACGGCGCCACCCACAACAAACGGACATGAATACCCTTCACTTCTTGCGAGATCAACGACCTCTTTCATGTTCAGCATGGTCGTTGTCATGAGAGCGGAAAGACCGACAACATCAGGCTGTATACGCCCTATGGCCTCAATGATGGTTTTAGACGGTACGTCTTTGCCGAGATCAATAATTCTGTGGCCGTGATTTTTTAACAACAAAGCAATTATATTCTTGCCAATATCGTGGATATCACCTTTTACTGTGGCAAGAATAATAACCCCTTTCCCAACCTTGGTTTTTTTATCGTGCTGAAGCCGTGGTTCAAGGTGCCCAAGGGCGGCCTTCATCGCTTCGGCGCTGGCAATCAGCTGCGGTAAAAAATACTTCCTTTGATCAAACAACTCTCCCACGCGGATAATCGCCGGAATCATAACATCTTTCACAAGATTGGATGGATTCATCCCCGATACAATGGCACTTTCGACGAGATTGATGATACCATCCCGATTCCCCTCCATAATGGCCTCAGATACCTTTTGTACCGGTGAAGATTTTTCTTCCGGGGGAGCGGTTTTATCGAGGGCAGGCTGCTCTGAAAAATGCCTGATATACGACGATGCGTTCCTGTCTTTCTGCATGAACACATTGCCTGCCATCTGTATATTCATGAGATCCCGCTCAGCAGGATTTGCAATTGCCATGGTCAACCCCGATGCCTGCGCCATGGCGAGAAACGCGATATTCATCCATTTTCGTTCCGGCATGCCAAAAGACACGTTTGAAAGACCGAGATTCGTTCTGCACGCGAAGCTGTCCGTACACCAGGCCACAGTTTTCAGCGCCTCTTTCACCGCCTGAGGATTCGAGGCCACGGTCATTACGAGGCCATCTACAACGATATCGTCCTTCGAAAAACCAAAGTCCCGGGCTGCACGGAATACTTCCTGAATAACGGCTTTCCTTCTTTCTGCCGTCTCCGGTATTTCACCATCCGTTATGGGGAGAAGGATAAACATGGCTCCGTATTTCGCGGCAACGGGAAGCAGCTCTTTCATCTTTTCCTTTTCACCGGAAATGGAATTTATCAAGGCACGGCCGGGATATATTCTGAGGGCTGTTTTTATCGTTTCACTATTAGGGGAATCGATGACCAGCGGTAAGCCGGTGCTTGTAGAGAGCAGATGAATAACTTTCTTTATCGTATCAATCTCATCAATGCCATGAACCCCGACATTCACATCAAGAAGATCAGCCCCCTGTTTTTCCTGTTCCCTTGCCATCTGCCTGACAATGTTCAATTTGCCGTCAAGGAGCTCCTGTTGAAGGGCCTTTTTACCCGTTGGATTGATTCTCTCGCCGATTATGACCAAAGGACTGCCGTGATCAAATATTGTGCAACCTCTGGCGGAACTGACAGCGCTTACGGACTTTCGCACGGGACCAATCACGGGGGCATTACACGCCGCTTTCTTTAATGCTCCGATATATTCCGGTGTTGTTCCGCAGCACCCGCCTATTAAGTTAACACCGGACGCCGCAAACTGCGCGCTGAATGATGCAAACTCCTCGGGTCCCATATCAAAAACTGTTTTTTTGCCTTCCAGCCTCGGCATGCCGGCATTCGGCTTTGCCACCAGCGGAACTGTGGCATACGGCTTCATGGCGGCGATAAAATTCACCATCGCATCCGGTCCCGTTGAACAGTTGCACCCAACGGCATCGGCTCCAAGGCTCTGCAACGTTATGAGGGCGGTCACCGGGTTTGTTCCACTGAGAGTATACCCGTTCGTTTCGTAGGTCATGGTAACCATGGTGAAATGGTCGGTGATTTCCTTTACGGCGATGAGCGCCGCCCGTGCCTCCTGGATGTCCATCATTGTTTCAATAACAAAAAGATCAACACCGCCTTCGAGAAGCCCACGGGCCTGTTCTTTGAATATTTCAACGGCCTCTTCAAACAGTAAGTCGCCAAACGGCTCGACAAAATGTCCTGTCGCGCTGATATCCCCCGCAATGAGCGCCTTGTTCCCCACAGCGCGTCTGGCTAAAAGGGCAAGCTGTTTGTTGATTTCTCCGGCATTCTCAAAACCGTATTGGCGCAGTTTCAATCGGTTTGCGCCAAAGGTGCAGGTATAGATAATATCCGAACCGGCTTTTTGATAAGCCGCATGAATATCCTGAATGGCCCCGGGATTTTCCAGACACCATACCTCCGGACACGCACCTGCCGGCATCCCCCGTTTCTGCAGCTCAGTTCCCGTGGCCCCGTCGAGTATCAGGACTCTTTTCTTTAAGAGGCTTATGATCTTCCGTTTTGGATTCAATACGGATCTCCTGAATGGTGATTTCACACCATTATGGGCAAACAAGCGCCATAAAGTGGATCATTCCGTTCTTTGAAAAAAATGAGGAAGGAAAATAAAGATGAGAAATAAAATGGGAATATGATCTTCCTCCCTCGGGGAAATTCAGATGGATGGGTCTTCCGGCTCAGGGCTCCCTACTCACCTGCCTTCCCATCATGGTTCGTTCATGACAGTGGCTGTTTAAGGTTTTCGTTCCCGTCACGGCTGCGGGGCAGCGGGGGCTTTTTACCCCTCTTCCTCACATCCATCTTTTAGTTTGTTCACTTATTGGCGAAGTATAATAAAGAGGTTCCCCTCTTGTCAAGAACAAAACAGACGGCTTAATCAAACAGTAGAAATGAATCCACAGCGAGCGCGTTCCTCAAGTAAAAAAAATGAGGATATGTCATAGCACCCCGATCTTTTCATAAACTTCCATTCCCTGGTCTTATAAAAGGCTTTCATCCCTTTCATGATCACCAGAATCACACCCCACATTGTGGGGCCGTTATTCCATTGACACACAAGACCGTTTTTCTTATACTTCCTCCACGAAAAAGGAAGTTCTTATCAAAAAAAATTAGCAATTTGAGCCCAAATCAGGAGGTAACGATGACGAAGAAAATATGGTTCGTTGTACATCATGAAAATCTTTGGGATATCGACAACAACCTGATAGGCTTCTGGAACAAAGAACAGGTAAAACGTATAAATATTGATGATGTTGTTATTTATTATCGAGCCGGACGAAAAAAAATAATGGGGGTTTTTAAAATAGTCGAAATGGGTGATAACTTAAACCCCGATTTTTACGATGATGCTATTGTGGGCCGTACGAGGCATCAATGTCGCCTAACATTGATGAGTAAAGATATTATATGTAATCGCCCAACAACGGAAAATAGATTTTCTTTTTACGAAGAATGGAGAAGAAACCGTTATGGAGGTCTCGCCAAACAAGTATTTGAAGCAGAACCTCATGATCTGCAATTGATTCTTCGGGATACTTCAGTTTTATTATTGTGAGAATGAGGATGATTGACAATCAAGGATGGAGTATGTTAAAGGGGACGGTTCTCTTTATTTTTCCGCCATCCTCTTTGTCGCCCCATCCGCTTTATCTTTTCAGAAATATTATAGGTCTTCGTCATATCTTTTACGAAATCCTCACCTCCATACACTAACCGCCTGTCCATTTCCCCCTTCATCGCCTCTTTCTCTTTGAGCATGCCTCGTACAAACTCCCGGTATTTTTTCCGCCGCTCTTCTTCCTCCTCCGACAATTGAAGGTAAATAGGATGCTCATCCACAAGGATATCCTTCTTTCCATAACCATACACACAATAGCTGCTCCATCTATAATACTTCGGATCTTCCACCATCTTTGACCGTACTGGATTCAGTTCCACATAGCTGCCGCAGGCAAGCAGATACTCATCCTTTGAAATTATAATGCTCTTGTATCTATCCTGCCAGAAATGACCCATATGACCATATTTGCGCTTATAATGCCGGGCATAGGACAGGTTAATCCCCTTCATTATTTCGGATAAACAGCCTCCTCCTTCTGAAGGTTCAATTACCAGATGAACATGGTTGGTCATCATAACGTAGTGGTACAGCATAAAATAGTATTTCTCTTTGTAGAGATAGAGCAGGTCCAGATATTTTCTGAAATCCTCTTCGTCCTCAAACACATCCTGACGGTTGTTTCCTCGTGTCAGTAGGTGATAGATATGCTCCTTGGGAGCTATTCTTGCTGTCCTTGGCATGGTTTAAATTTACCATCGTTTACCGTCTTTGTCAACTAAAGAGAACCGTCCCCTTTACGCCTTCATTTTTTGCCCATTGAAAGATGGATTATGCAGCCCGGATTCTGACGAGGGATTCTATGCCCGGCCATGTTGTAAGTCTGGCAATACGCAAATCATAATCCGTTTGCAGACTCAGCCAGATCTCAGGAGACACCCCGAAGTATTTTCCAAGACGGAGCGCGGTGTCCGCGGTAATGGCCCGCTTACCACTGATAATCTCACTGATTCGGCCAGGCGGCACGTCAATGTCCCTGGCCAGTTGATTGATGCTCAAGCCCGCAGGTTTCATGAAATCCTCGAAGAGAATCTCGCCGGGTATAATGAGATCGAGTTTTTCTGTTTTTTTATGCATATCATGCTCCTAATGGTAATCAGTGATTTCCACATCAAAGGCGTTGCCATCTTGCCAATGGATTTCTTCCTTGTGCTGCCTCCGATCCGGCGGAAGTGGGTCAGTTCCTTACCATGAGGTGTTGAACAGCCTTCTCCAGACCGTCCAGGGTCAGTTCGAACATGGGGAAGACCTGCCGGATCATGCCGATGGTATACGTATACCGCCATTCCTCCTCCGGCTGGGGATTGAGCCAGACGGCATGGCGGAAGGTATGGGCGAGATATTTCAAACGTTCCAGGCCGGTCCCTACTTCACTCTCATCGACGTATATCGAGCCGTTGTTGTGGATGAGCTCATAGGGGGCCATGCTTGCATCTCCCACGATGATCAGCCGCGTTTCCGGATCCTTACGGATAAAATCGTCGATCGGTTCCGGTTTGAATCGCCGCTGCGGGTCCTGCCAGACACGGCTGTAAATGGTGTTATGGAAGAAGTAAATCTTCATGTCCTTGAACTGGCTCCGGGCGTAGTGAAACAGGGTCTGCACCACTTCTATGTAGGGTTCCATGGACCAGCCGCCGTTGTCGATCATCAGGATGATCTTGAGACGATCCGCCAGATGGCGGTCAAAAATGATTTCGATTTCTCCGGCGTTCTTCATCGTCGCATAGATAGTCTTATCCACATTGACCACATCTTTCGGCCCGGAGGGTACCATCCGGCGCAATCGCTTCAGGGCCTCGCTCATCTGAACCTCCGTCAGGGGCCCTTCCTGTGAATAATCCTTATATCGCCGTTCCATGGCCACTTTGATGGCCGATTTATTGCGGGACCGGCCGCCAACGCGCATCCCGCCGGGATGATTGCCTGAATGCCCGACGGGCGATGTGCCGCCCGTCCCGATCCAGCGGTTACCACCGTGGTGGGCTTCCGTCTGATCCTTGAGCCGGTCCAGAAAATATTGAATCAGCTCCTCGGGTGTCATTTTTTTTAGTGTTGACTCGTCCAGACCAAGGGCCTCGGCGATTTCCGCCGGGTTCTTCAGCCATTCTTCGAGGAGCACCCTCGCGATCTCCGTCAGCTCGATCTCTTCAGGAGCGAGCAGGGCAACCCCCTTGAAAAAATGAGCAAAGACCTGATCGTACATATCGAAATAGCGCTCACTTTTGACGAGGATCGCACGGGCGGCCGTGTAAAAATCATCGACGGATGTGATCACGCCAAGGCTCAACGCTCTTTGCAGCCGCAAAAAAGACGTGGGAGAAACGGGAATGCCCCGTTCACGCAACGTATAAAAAAATTCGACAAACAAATCCGATCCCTCTCAGCGCAGCCGTGCCATCTGCTGGACGGCCGCCGTCAAATCGGCGCTCTTCTTGAAGAGGATACCCAGATAGGGTAGATTCCCCCGGTACAGCGATTTCACCTGGAAATCGGCGTCCGTCTTCAGCGCGCGAACCCAGTTGATCAACTCCCGGGTGGCCGGTTTCTTTTCGATTCCCTTGAGATCGCGCAGGCGGTAGAAGGCCTCGATGCAGGCCTCGGACAGCTCTTTGCCCAGATTGGGGAAATGAACATCTACAATAAGCCGCATCATCCCGACATCGGGAAAGGCAATGTGATGGAAATTACAGCGGCCCAGGAAAGGATCGGAGAGGTCCTTCTTGGCGTTGGATGTAATGACGATCACCGGCCGGTTGCGGGCTGTGATGGTCTTGTCAATCTCCATGATATCGAACTGCATCTGGTCGAGAACGTCAAGCATATCGTCCTGGAAATCGCTGTCGGCCTTGTCGATTTCATCGATCAGCAGCACCGTCCGCGCCTCCGACACGAAGGCCTGGCCGATTTTCCCCATCCGGATGTACTCCTCGATATTGCTCACATCCCGATTGGAATCCCCGAAGCGGCTGTCGTTGAGGCGCGTCAGTGTATCGTACTGATACAGGGCGTCCACCAGCTTCATGCTGGACTTCACGTTCAGCACGATCAAGGGCATCTGCAGGCTCTCCGAAATGGCATGGGCAAGCATCGTCTTGCCCGTGCCCGGCTCCCCTTTGAGCAGGAGGGGCATTTCCAGGGCCATGGAAACATTCACAATCTTTGCCAGCTCGTCATCGAGAACATATTTTGATCCCCCGCGAAAAGAACGGTTATCTTGACTCATAAACAAACTCCTTTTATAACCATGACAGTGAAACGCCAGATATTTTTTAAAACAATAATTTTTTTATTCCACCTGTAGAAAAATTACCAGAGCTTTTTTTAACTCTTATGGGCAACCCTATGTGTGTGCTTCATAAAAAAATGAGCTCGTGGCAAACATAAAGAAAGGGAGAGAAGGTTATTTTATCTCCTCGTTATTTTTTTGTAGATAATATGACAGAAAAGAATTACATTGCGATTCTCGGACTGGGTAACATTCTTCTCCAGGATGAAGGGCTTGGCGTCCGTTTTGTCCGCTGGTTTAAAAATAACCGGCACGTTCCGGAAGAGGAGTTGCCCGATGTCTTTTTTTTGTGCATCGTTCCCTATAAATACAAAGATATGGGTCTCGAATTGACGCCCCTTGTGAGAAAAAAATCCCGAAGTGGAGAGGTTTCTGTTAAAAGAGCTTTCTCTCCATGGTGTAAACCCTCTGAAGTTAAAAAATGCATGAACTATCCATAATCTGTTCCATTCTGGATATTATCGAAGAATATGCAGAGGAGCATCGCTTTAAGATCGTTAAATCCATGAAGCTTTCTTTCGGACGTCTTTCCTGTATTGAACCGCAGTCCCTCGCATTTATCTTCGAAATACAGTCCAGCGGTACAAAAGCAGAAGGGGCTTTACTTGAGTTTGATATTAAACCAATCATTATTCATTGTTATTCCTGTGAAAAAGATGTTGAACTGGAAACATATACTGCGGTATGTCCGCAATGCAACGGATCTGAAGTGCTTCTTGTGGGTGGCACTGAGGGGATACAGCTTCTTGAGATAGACGTTGATTAATAATAAACATGCGCCTCGGTATCCCTGGAAAAACATATCCATTGACTAAGACAATATCACCATTATAGACATCAGCGGCGCCAGGCGGGAGGACATCTCAATCGGAGACACTGTGATCTGCCATGCGAGCTACGCCATTCATAAGATTGACGAGGCTCTTGCCGTGGAAAAACTGGATTTCTAAAAAGATATTATAAAAAAAGGGGAGAAACAACATTGTCCAAAATAATAGTGGTAAAAAATATTCTCGATGCAAATGACAGGATTGCTGAAGAAAACAGGAAACTCTTCGATAATGAGAAGATATATGTTCTGAATCTCATGAGTTCTCCCGGTGCAGGAAAAACCTCCCTCGTGGAGAAGACTATTGAGGCTCTTCAGGAGAGATATAAAATCGGTGTTATTGAAGGGGATATCCAGGGTTCCTCCGATGCGGAAAGGATTGCCAAGCTTGGAATTCCGGTGGTTCAGATCAATACGGGAGGCGCGTGCCATATAGACGGAAACATGGTTCGTGAAGCCCTGCCGGGCCTTGATCTCACTTCGCTTGATCTTCTCATTGTCGAGAATGTGGGCAATCTCGTCTGTCCGGCGGAATTCAAAATCGGGGAAAATGTAAAGGTGATGGTCCTGAGCACCCCGGAAGGAGCCGACAAGCCGGCAAAGTATCCACTTATGTTCCAACAATCGGAAGCGATGATTATCAACAAAATCGATCTCCTCCCCTATGTGGACTTTAATATGGAGAAGGCAAAAAAAGATGCCCTTACCATTAACCGGAATCTTAAGATATTTGAAGTGTCCTGTAAAACATCGGCAGGGCTTAATGATTGGTACGGCTGGCTATCCGATCGGATTGAATCCTTCCAAACAAAATGAAGATTCCCTGAATTATTGTAAATCTGGTTTCGTAAGATCCCATCTCACCTTTTTCTGTTCTTGCGTTATGTATGGGGTGCAATTTTGACCCCTTTGTTGAGCGAGCATTGCAAAGCATTTTCTGAATAAAGAAAAGAAGGCACATGGATTTAATAACATCGTTCATACTGGGTATCGTTCAGGGCGTTTCTGAGTTTTTGCCCATTTCATCAACAGGGCACATGATTCTTGCTTCTCATCTCATGGGCCTTACGCACACGGAATTTCTGAAGAGCTTTGAAATTGCAATTCAGGCGGGAACGATCTTATCGGTTGTGTTTTTGTACTGGCGGGAGCTGCTGGTGGATGTTGAAGTCATCAAGCGGATTATCGTGGCCTTTATCCCTACCGGCGTCCTTGGTCTAACCCTTTACAAACTAATCAAAGGCTATCTGCTGGGCTCAGAAACCGTGGTACTCTGGTCTCTTCTGCTTGGCGGCATCTTTCTGGTGGTATTTGAATTATGGTACAAAGAAAGTGAAGACGCAACCAGTGAAATAAGAGATCTTTCTTACAAAAACGCGCTCATTATCGGCCTTTTTCAGTCTATTGCCATGATCCCGGGGGTGTCCCGCTCGGCTTCCACCATTGTCGGCGGGCTCATTTTGGGGCTGAAAAGGAAAACCATCGTTGAGTTTTCCTTCCTGCTGGCTGTTCCCACCATGCTGGCGGCCACGGCTTACGATCTGATCAAAACGGGGGCGCAAATGTCACTTCCGCAAATCCATTATCTCGCCGTGGGATTCATTACCGCCTTTATTGTCGCCCTGCTGAGCATCAAATTTCTGCTTCGCTTCATCCAGACGCATACCTTTATCCCTTTCGGAATCTACCGCATCGTCTTTGTAATCTTGTGGTTTCTGCTTTTGAGAATTTAATCCGTCTTTACTTAACCGGGATTTCCTATCAAAGACCTTTCTCCATTACTTGACTCACCCAAACCGGACTGCCTATCAAAAACTTGACACACATTCCCCTTTTCTTTTATTGCTGGTATGATTTATTCAAACGAACAGATATATTCCAAAATACCCTCATCCACGGCAATTTCAAATGATGATTTACCCGGCGCCATGAAAAATGTACCTGCCGGATAGGTTTTCCATTGCTCTTCACCAGATTGACGAACCCGGCAGTTTCCAACGGTGATCTCCATTTTTTCAGGAGCATCGGTATTGAACGTAAACGAACCGGGAAAGATCAGACCGATAGTCTTCTTTTTCCCTTCTTTGAATAAAACAGTATGGCTGATCACTTTGCCTTCAAAATAGATATTTGCCTTGCAGACCACACTGACATCATCAAATCGTTCCGGTGTATTCGCTGACATTGGTTACCTCCATTGATTATGTCTTCAACAAAAAATGAAATCTGATGCCTGATTCTACAGCGACTTTATCCTTTGTCTGACTCCCAGAATAATCCAAACCGCTCCCAATAGAGCGACTACAGGATACGCAAGAATTAATAACTTGCCAAATTTCGTAATATTTCGAATTCCATAATAGTAATGCTCTATTATTTCACAAATGGCATATGAAATATATAGTAACGACAAAGCTGAAATAACGATTAATACCCTGATCCAGGTCGTCAGTTTAAGCATTGTTATTCTCTTTCTGAAACGTAAACAACGATCAAAAATTTACTTAGTGACTCAGTACACTTTTTTTTGATAGCGTCATTCTACTTTCTTTGGAGAATTGGGAACAGTTGTCCCTGATTAACTCCGTCCACGAAGCACCTTTCACCCGGTAGTCCGTATACCTGATCAAATCAAATTCCATTTAGGCTGCAAAATGACAACACCTACAACTAAATGACAATCGATGTCCAATTGAGGTGAGGATTACCATTTATAAGGCGCACAAGTAAAATCAGCCTTCCATCTTCACCACCTTGGCTAAGAAATCCAACACCACCTGATTAAACTCACGCCAGTTCTCCATCACGACGCCGTGGGCTGC